>JAQGLD010000036.1 GCA_028293055.1 Alphaproteobacteria bacterium | reverse complement strand
CCGCGCGGCGCCACCCGATTGTAGCTCGACATGCCCGATCCGTCGGCAAGATCCCATGCGGTCCGCGCCACTCCGGCGCGAGCGAGCATCGCGGCAACCGCCTTGAGACCGCCAGCGATCGATCCTTCGCCGGCCTGGGCGCCGATGCGCCTGAGCATCAGCTCGGCATGGAGATTCTGGCTTTCCTTGTTGGTCCGCTTGAGATCCTCCGAAAGCGGCGGCGGGGTCAGGCGCGCCAGAGCGGCGACCGTCTTTGCGATTCCCGAGGTGGAGACGCCTGAACCCGGGGGCGCGTGGCGGGCGATGGTCGTGCCCGTCACGGTGACCCCGCGCGCCTGGAGCAGGGCGCGGAGGCGCCAGGCGGCATAATAAGCCGGCTCGTCGATCGCCAGAACGAGCGTCTGCGGCGGGGCATCGGCGCGGATCGTGCCGGTCAGGACCAGGGTCCGGCTGCCCGGCAGGCGGGAGAAATCGAGGCTGGTGGCTCCATCCGCCACCGTCAGCGCGCGATTTTCGGCCTGGTAATAAGCGAGCCCTTCGAGCTTCGGAGCGCTTCCCGCCGGCCCCGGCAGGATGCGCAGCGTCAGCACATTGTCGTCGGCGGTGAGCGCCGAGACGGCGGTGCCCGACCCGGAGGGGATGTTGTTCCAGCTCATCCCGGGGCTCCAGCGCTCGTCGGCCAGGGCGGAATCGTCGCCGATCACGTCGTGAACCCGGCGGGTCTTGCCTGCCACCGCATCGGCGAGCGCCGATAGGCAGTCGGTCACGCAATCCGGAGCGCTCGACAGGCGCGCGTCGCCATGGCCTTCGAGCACCACGTCGGGCTCCGCGGCGGATCCGGCGAGCCACACCGAGGCGCCGCCGACGGAATCGGGCTGGTCGAGCGCCGGCAGGGTCGCGAATGCGGCGGCGGTGGTGAATATCTTGGTGTTTGAGGCCGGCATGAAGCGCCCCCCGGGCGCGATCGCGAGCAGCTCGCGCCCCGCCGCGTCCGCGACGACGAGGCCGAAGCGCACGCCTGGGCCGGCCAAGGCCAGCCGGGCCTCGACCTGCTGCTGGAGCGAGGGCTGCGCGGTTGCGGGCGCGGCGAGCAGCAGCAAGGCAAGGACCGCGCGTTTCATGCCGGCAGGGTAGAGGGAAAGCCGCGCCGGGCAAGCGGCGAAGTGCGCCGGAACCTGGAATGGGCGCAATCATCGATCTCGCCCTGTTCGCGAAAATCAATTTCTTCACGCTGTTTGGCGAGAATGACGAAGAGGTCGGAACCAGCGCCGATCAGCTCTCGCTTTGCGCGTCCATGGCCCCGAGCCGCGATCGCAGCATGCGGAGCAGGCGGGCGCCGTCATAGGGCTTGCGGAGAAATTCGACCGCTCCGTAGACCCAGGCGAGATCCTCGACCGAATGATCGACATCGGTCGTCGAGACGATCACCGGCCAGGCGATGCCGCGCTCGCGCAGGGCCTGGAGCGCCGCGAGCCCGTTCATCCCCGGCATGTGGACGTCGAGCAGGACGCAGCCGACCTCGAGGCCGTCCGCGGCTTCGAGAAAGGCCGCCGCCGAGGGAAAATGGCGGAAGGCCAGGCCTTGCAGCGCGAGGACGGTTCCAATCGATTCGGCCAGGTGCGCGTCGTCATCGACGATGTAGATCGGGGCGGTCACCCAGCGGTTCCTTTTATCCGGGGCCGCTCGCCTGTCGGGGCTCCGGCTCGCCAGTGTTTCACATGGCAAGGCGGCGGGCTCAAGGCCCAGGGTCGAAACAGATCCAATCGCAGGCAGGCGGCTCGCCGCGGCCGCTCAAGCCTGAGCGTGGGCGGGCATGGGGCCGCTGTCGCGATCCTGGATGCTGCCGGGAAGGCGGAAGCAGACGGCCGAGCCGAGCGGCCGTTCGCACTCGAGCCAGATCGACCCGCCATAGGATTCGATGATCGCCCGTGAGATCGAAAGGCCAAGGCCGAGCCCGGTGCCGCGAGTTTCGGCAAAGCCGCACAGCGCGTCGTCGAATCCTTCGGGGAAGCCGGGACCATTGTCCTCGACTCGAACGGTCACGAAGCCATCCGGCTCTTCGTTCACGGTGATCGCGATGCGCGAATCGGGCCTGGCCTTCAGCGCCTGGCCAGCGTTGCGCAGAAGGTTCATCAGGACCTGCTGGACCTGGACCTTGTTGGCCGCGAAGACCAAGCCGGAGTCGAACGCGACCACATTGATCGCGATTCCCGAATAGCCGTTCGCCACCCTGACCAGGGCGATCGAGTCGTCGATGACGGCGCGCACCGGGGCGATGTCGTCGTTACTGGTCCGCCGGCTGATCATCTCGCGGGTGCGGTGCATGATCTCCCGCATCATCCCGACCTGCTGCTCGACCTTCTCGAGCGCGGCGGCGAGGCTTTCCGTGCGATCCGGCTTGCGGTTCGCGGCATAAGCGCGCGCGACCATCAGATAATTGGATGCCGCGGTCAGCGGCTGGGCCAGCTCGTGGGCGATCGTTCCCGCCATGAGGTTCATCGATTCGACCCGGCCGAGATGCGCGACATGGTCGCGAAGGCGCTGGTGCGACTTCTCCCGCGAAACATCCTGGTCGGTGCCGGTGAGCGCGAAGACCACGCCCTGTGGCGATGCGACCGGTGAGAAGACGAGCCGGCGGATCGACTGCTTGCCCGAGGGCAACAAGGCGACGCATTCGCAGCTTTGCGCTTCGCCGGTGCGCAACGCAGTCTCGATGGCGCGCTCGAGCCGTACCCGGCTGGGCTCGTCATAAGCGCAAAGCGCCTGCTCGAGGGTGAGTCGATTCTGTCCCTCGGGCCGACCGTACATCTCGCATAAAGGCGCGGAGAAGGTCATCGTCCTCGTCGCGATGTCATAGCTCCAGTCGCCGATCCGGCCGATGCGCTGGGCCTCCTCGAAGCGGCGATTGGCCTCCTCCAGCTCGCGCGCGGCCCGTTCACGCCGTCTCGACCCGGTTGTAATAAGGATTGCGAGGGCCAGAATGGCGGCGCTGAGCGCGGTGGCAGCCGCGAAATAGCCCCGCTTGCGCTCCCTGACGGGTGCAAGCACGTCCTGCTCGCCGATGCCGACGGTCACGAAGACCGGGAATTCCTTGAGCCGGCGGTGGCTGAAGTAGCGCATCTTGCCGTCGAGCGCGCTGGGACCGAGATAGGTGCCGTCCGGCTCGCGATTCTGGTGCTGCATCACCAGCTTTCCGCGAAGATCCTCGCCATAGGTGATCCGGGTGCCGGTGCGCCGGGCCAGGGTCATGCCGTCGAGCCT
Source organism: Alphaproteobacteria bacterium (assembly GCA_028293055.1). GTDB lineage: Bacteria > Pseudomonadota > Alphaproteobacteria > Sphingomonadales > Sphingomonadaceae > Allosphingosinicella. The sequence goes on along the minus strand of JAQGLD010000036.1, from coordinate 10,804 downwards.
GATCACCGAGATCAGGTCGAGCGGCCGAATCTTCGCGCCTTCGTTGAACGCGGTGAGCCGATCGATCGGCATCTCGATGACGACGGTGCCGGCAAATCGCCCTTCCGGGTCCGTGATCGAACGGGTCAGAGAGAAAACCGGTCGCTTGAGGACCGGGGAGATGACCGGATCGGATATGATCGGCTTGTCGGTGGCGTCGAGCTCCTTGAACACCCGCCGCATTCCGGGGTCGAGACGAGGCGCGCCCGGCAAGGTCGTGTAGCGCACTGAGTAGCGAGCATCGGTGACGATGATCCCGGCATAGAGCGGATTGGCGGCGACCCGATCCGAGAGCGGCCGCGGTTGCCCGTTGCGCGACTTGCTTTCGAGCTCCGCACCCAGCCGGTCGGCGATATGCTGCGCGGCGACATTGGCGGCCTCGAGCGTGCGAGTCACATATTGCTCGAAGGCGATGGCCCGGTTCTGATTCTCGCGAATGGCGGCGTCGATCGATTCCTGCCGCTGGATAGATAGATTCGTCAGGGTCAGCGCCCAAATGACTGCAATCAGAATCACTGCGCTCGCCAAGGCAAGAATCGGCATCGGCCGACTCGACATTACAAGAGGCAGTCGCTGCGCCATGAATTCCTTTCCTGCAATCCCAGACTCTCGTGGACAATATTTGTTGCATTCAATGTGTTGAGAGTCACCTCTGCTTGGCTCCTCTTTCCACGCCTGATCGGTCAGGTCCAACTGAATCCGGTGACTTGCCGGCTAAACTATATTCCATTATGGATATTGTATTCGGGGATATCGGCTGGATCGCCTAGCCGGCCCTGCAGACCGGCTCAGCGGGTTTATCGTGCGTGAGTGAAGGCCGGGTTAGCGAGAACAAGCCTAGACTCGGTTCCCGTTCGGTTGAACCGGCACCGAGTCCAGCTTCTCTTGTTTGCCGTGTGTTCCGAACCGCCAAGTGATTCCACTTGGCTCGAACACACTCTAGCGGACAGGGCCGAAGCCTCAGTCGACTGGCTTCGCCCGGTACGTCGCTTCGTCGAGCGCCCCTTCCCAGCGGGCGATCGTTGTCGCCACCGCGAGATTGGCGCTTGCGCTCGGCACCGTCCGGGTCATGTCGAGCAGGCGATCGAACGGCAGCACGAAGCCGACGACGAGCGCGGTCTGCTCCGGAGCTATTCCGACCGCGGAGAGAATAGCGGCCAGCATGAACAGCGACGCGGAGGGTAGCGGGGCCGTGCCGAAGGCGGCGAGCGCGCCGGTGAGCAGGACGAGTGCGTAGACCTCCGGGGTCAGCGGCGTTCCGAAGGCCTGAAGCGCGAACAGGCTGAGCAGGCCGACATACATCGCGGTCCCGTCCTTGCCGATGCTTGCGCCGAGCGGGAGCACGGTCTGGAACACCGGCCGGCCGATGCCAAGATTGCCCTCCGCGACCCGCATCGCCACCGGCAGGGTCGCCGAGCTCGAGGCGGTCGAGAAGGCGATCGCGAGGGCGTCGACGATGCCGCGGAAGAAGGGCAGGACCGGCAGGCGCGCCAGCAGCCGAATGAGAAGGCTGTGGACGAAAAGCATCTGCACGACCGAGCCGATGACCACGGCGAGCGCCAGCCAGCCGACATGGATGAAGACCGCGGCGCCGTTCGCCGCGACCGCATTGGCGATCAGCGCGAAGACTCCGAAGGGTGCCGCCTCCATCACGATCCCGACCACCTTGAGCAGCACCTCTGAGGCGGATTGCAGCAAGACGGCGAAGGGCCTGCCGGCCTCCCCCGCGACCAGTGTGCCGGCGCCGATCACGATGGCGACGAAGATCAAGGCGAGCATGTCGCCCTTGGCGAGGGCGTCGAAAATGTTGGTCGGGACGATCCCGATGAGTTGCTCGTAAGGCGTTGGCGGCTTGCCGAGGGCCTGCGCGGCGGCGGCGCCGAGCTGCGCGCCGACTCCGGGACGGACCAGGCTCGCAACGATCATTCCGACCGAGACCGCGATCGCGGTGGTCAACGCGAAGAGCAGGATCGTTCGGAGGCCGAGCTTGCCGAGCCTCTTGGGGTCACCGAGCGCGGTGATCCCGGCGGCGATCGTCACCAGCACGATCGGAGCGACCAGCATCCGGATCGCCCGGACGAAGAGATCGCCGAGAAAGGCGACATAGGGGGTCGCCCCGGGCCAGAGCAAGGCGAGCAAGACACCGAGCGCGAGCCCGCCCAGGACTCGCTTCCACAAGGCGATTCCGAACCAGATCCGCATTCCGCCCCCTCCGCTTGGGAACCCTCCCCCACGCTTCCGAGCGCGTCAAGCGCGGTGCCGGGAGCAGGGCCATAACCGCAGGGTATGGATATTGCCCGCCGTCAGGCGGCTTCGGCCAGGGCGGGCCGCAGCGCCGGCGCCGGCTTGCGGATCGCCGGCAGGCCGAGCCACGGTCGCAGCGGCCCGGAGCGAGAAGCTGCGAGATAGAAAGCCCAGGAGCCGACGAAAGTGATCGCGACGAGTGCGACGCCGAGCAGCCAATAATTCCAGCCGAGCGGGATCAGCCACCAAGCGGCAAGCACCAGCACCGTCTGGTGCGCGATGTAGAGCGGGAAGACTGCCTCGTTCAGCCGCCGGCGCAGAGGATGGTCGCGATTGGCGAAGCGATCGGCGGCGGCGAGCCAGAGCAGGCTGGCGCTCCAGCCGAGGATGAGCTGGCCGGCCCGATCGGCTGCCTGCACGACATGACCGTGAGTTTCTCCGTAGACATATTCGATCGCGAGCAGGAGCAATGCGGCGGCCGCGGCGGCGAGGGCCGCCCGTCTCGCCGACGCTCGGACCGAGTGCCGTAGCCCAGGCCGGGCGGCGAGCGCGAAACCGAGCAGGAAGGCCGGAACGAAGGTGACGTCGCTCACCCAGTCGTGGAGCAGCCCGGAGGATTCGGGGACGGTAAACAGCAAGGCCAGGCGCAGCGGCAGCAGGGCGGCGAGTGGCAGCCAGAGCAAGGCGGCGCCGGTCTGCAGCCGGTCGAGCGCAGCCCCCGCCAGCCGGCGCAGCTGCGCTCCGCCAAAGACCAGAGCGACCGTCAATGCGGCGGTATAGGTCCAGAGATAGGCCAGGAACCAGAGATGGCCGAGATTCGGCAGGTCGATCCCGTCGACGCTGGCGAAGCGAAACCAGTCATGCGTCCAGAAATGAATCAGATCGTCGCGATAATGATGGAACTGGACCATCGACACCCACAATTGCGGCGGCACGACCGCGACGATCCCGAAGGCTAACGGAAGCAGCAGCCGCTGCGATCGTGAGGTCAGAAAGGCCGTCATGTCGCGGCTGCGTGCCAGCAGCTGGAAGGTCGCGAAGCCCGAAACGACGAACAGCAGCGGCATCCGCCAGGGCTGGACCAGGATCATCGGCCAGGCGACGGACTCGACCGGATTGGGCACTTTTACCAGCCAGGTGCCGGGAACGAAGACCATGGAGCTGTGGTGAAGGATCAGCAACGCGAAAGCGCCGATCCGCAGCCAGTCGAGCCCGAAATGCCGCAGGTCTGTCGATTGGCTGCTCACGCGACGGGCTCCTGTGGACCTGCTGTGGAGTTGCGCGCCCCCCGAGGTACCGTCAACGCTCGATCCGGCCGCGTGCCATAACGACACAGCCAAGCCATCGAGCGGGCATTCCCGCTGAGATTCACCATTATAGCCAGCGATATACGAGCTTGGCGCCATCCTCTCGGACCACGGCTCGCAATCGCGGGCTCAGTCGGGGAGGAAGCGCCTCGCGACCTCCCGGGCGAGCCGCGCCGGCTTGCGGCTGACCGCGTCGAGGCAGCACCAGCTGCTCTTCACCTCGGCGACGACGTCCTCGCCGCGGCGGATGATCGTGCTGAAAAAGGCGCGGGCGCCCTGCACTCGCTCCGCAAGGACGTCCGCGACCACGACATCGTCTAGGAAAGCGGGCCGGCGGTAGGTGATTTCGTGCTTGAGGGCGACCCAGAGGTGGGCCGCGACCGCCTCGGCCGGGGCGATCTTCTCCCAATAATCGATTACTGCTTCCTGCACCCAGCGCAGGTACACGCTGTTGTTGACATGGCCCATATGGTCGATGTCGGCGGGAGCGATTCCGATGGCGTGGCGAAACACCCAGCCTTCCTGGGGGTAACTGACACTGTTGTCAATAACCGCATCGCCGGGCTTCGGCCGAGCGATAGGAAATGCGCAGAATGAGGCGCGCTCCCATTTTGCGCTTCCATTCCGCCTCGGCACTCCCAAATAGCGGGTGCGCGCGCTACGGCGCCTTGTTTCCGCATTGATAAGGAGAAGAAGCCAATGCTCAACGGCGAGATGTTCATCGGCAGCCGGGCCGTCAAAGGCGGTCATGGCGAGATTCGCGGCTTCAATCCCGAGAGCGGCGAACGGCTCGATCCGGCGTTCGGGGGAGCCACGATGGGCGACCTCGACGAAGCCTGCCGGCTGGCCTGGGAAGCGTTCGATCCCTATCGCAACGCCGCCCCCGAAACTCGCGCCCGCTTTCTCGAGCAGATCGCCCAGAACATCCTCGATATCGGCGACGAGCTGGTCGAGCGGGTGATCGCCGAGAGCGGCCTGCCCCGGGCCCGGGTGGAGGGCGAGCGCGGCCGCACCGTCGGACAGCTTCGCCTGTTCGCCCAGGTGGTTCGCGATGGCCGCTATCTCGATCTGCGGATCGATCCGGCCCTGCCCGATCGCAAGCCGATGCCGCGGGTCGACCTTCGCCTGCGCAAGATCCCGCTCGGCCCGGTGGCGGTATTCGGCGCCTCCAATTTTCCGCTCGCTTTCTCGGTCGCGGGCGGAGACGCCGCCTCGGCGCTCGCCGCCGGCTGCCCGGTGGTCGCCAAGGCGCATTCCGCCCATCCTGGCACCTCCGAGCTGGTCGGCCGAGCGATACGCAACGCGGTTTCGGCCTGCGGCCTGCCCGAAGGTGTTTTCTCCCTGCTGTTCGACAGCGGCCGCGACGTCGGCCAGGGGCTCGTCGCCGATCCCCGGATCAAGGCGGTCGGATTCACTGGCTCGCGCGGCGGCGGCACCGCCCTGATGCGGATCGCCCAGAACCGCCCCGAGCCGATCCCGGTCTATGCCGAGATGAGCTCGATCAACCCCGTCATCCTGTTCCGCGGCGCGCTCGCGGAGCGGGCGCCTGCGATCGCGCAGAGCTTCGTGTCTTCGCTGATGATGGGCGCGGGCCAGTTCTGCACCAGCCCGGGCCTGATCCTCGCGCTGGACGGTGAGGGCCTCGACGCCTTCACCCGGGCGGCAGGCGAGGCGCTGCAGGAAACCGGCGCCGGCACCATGCTGACTCCCGGCATCCACCAGGCCTTTTGCCAGGGTGTCGAACGGCTAGCCGGCCACGATCAGGTCGAGACGATCGCCCGCGGACGGGCCGGCCACAATTACCAGGGCCAGGCGGCTTTGTTCTCGACCAGCTGCGACGCCTTCGCCGCCGACGAATCGCTTCGCGAGGAGATTTTCGGATCCTCCTCGCTGATCGTGCGCTGCCCCGACGAGCCGGCCCTTGCCGCCGTGGTCGAGAGCCTCGAAGGCCAGCTCACCGCCTCGCTCCACATCGCCAAGGGCGATCATGAAGATGTCCGCGCCTTGCTTCCGGTGCTCGAGCGCAAGGTCGGCCGAATCCTGGTCAACGGATTCGGCACCGGAGTCGAGGTCAGCCACGCCATGGTCCATGGCGGCCCCTTCCCCGCCACGTCCGACGGCCGTTCTACCTCGGTCGGGACGCTTGCGATCGACCGCTTCCTGCGCGCCGTCTCCTACCAGGACATGCCGCAGGACCTGCTGCCCGAAGCGCTGCGCGACGACAATCCCCTGGGCCTGACGCGCCTGTTGGATGGAAAAGACGAGTAATCGATTCCTCCCCCAGCCTGTCACGGGGGAGGATCTCGAACTCACGGAAAGTCGGGAAGCGGCTTGGTGCCGTCCGACCTGGCGACATAGACGGTCTCGGCGCAATGCTCGTTCGCCCAGGCCAGACCAGCCGCTTCCGCTGCTTCGTAGCTGTCGTAAGGATCGCCGCCGATCAATGCGACGGACTCCGCGGTCTCCATATCGCCGCAACTGGCGAGCACCGAACCATTCAGGACATAATGTCCGTCGGACAGTTCCTGGACACTGATGCAGTCGCTTGCAGCCGTGGCGTGCTGGCCCTTGGGAAGCTTGACGATTTCCATATCACCTCCACGATCTGTCGCAGGCTAACGCCTGACGCCGGAAAAAGGAGCCGTTTCGGCCTCACACCCTGCCGAGCGGATCTCCGGCCGCCGCCGAGACACGCGAGGCATGAGACGCCAGCCCCCCATGTTCCTCGCCGCCGATGTTGAACAGATTGTGCACCGCGCTGCCTTCCGGTCGGACCGCGACCTGCTCGATCATCCGCGCCGTGCCTTGTTCGACTCAAGCCTCGATCGCTGCACGAAAATGCGCTTATCGCGTGGGATCCCGAGTCGGCGAGGAGCGACTGCTGCAGCCCGCCCACTGACCGGGCCGATCCTCCGCTATTGACTTGCGCACCGCCCGCCCGGCCCCTTACGCCGTCTCCATGCTGCTCTCCCTCCTTCTCGCCGCCGCCGCGCCCGCCACTCCGATCAGCGCCGATCGAATCAAGGCGGATGTCCGCGCCTTGTCTTCGGACGCCTTTCTTGGCCGCGGCCCAGGCGAGGCGGGAGAGGACAAGGCGGTGGCCTATATCGCCCAAGGCTTCGCGAAGGCCGGGCTGGAGCCGGCCGGCGAGCGAGGCGGCTGGTACCAGGATGTTCCCCTCGTCCGGCTCGACCGTCTGCCCGGTGCGACGATGTCGTTGCTGGTGGCAGGCGAGCCGATGAAACTCACCCTCGGCCGCAACGCCACGCTCGCCCTGCGCAATCCGGGCCATACCGGGCTAACCGACGCGCCTCTGATGTTCGCAGGCTTTGGGATCGTCGACCCGAAGCTGGGCTGGAACGCCTATGAGGGCGTCGACATGGCCGGCAAGATCGCCGTCGTGCTGGCCAACGACCCGGATTTCGAGGCGGGTCGCGACCTCGGTTTCGGCGGACGCCGTATGGCCTATGAGGGCCGGGTCGGAGTCAAGTTCGAGGCCGCCGCCAGGGCCGGCGCAGCGGGCGTGCTCGTCATCCACGAAGATGCGGCGGCAAGCTACCCCTTCCTCCAGGTCGGCAGCGGCGATGCCCTGCCCGCCTTCGCCTTTGCGCCCATGGCTCCGTCGAACCTGAAGCTCAGCGGCTGGCTCTGCCGCGATGTCTCGGTCGCGATGCTCCGCCGGCTCGGCTACACGCTCGACGCGCTCAAGCGGCGAGCGCGAGATCCGAAATTCCGCGCCTTCGCGCTCGGCCACGCCGCTCTCTCTGCGTCCGGCGACCTGCGCGCTTCTCCGTTCGTCAGCCACAATGTCCTTGGGCGGATAAAGGGCGCCAGCCGGCCGGGAGAATCGATCCTCTACGGCGCCCATTGGGATGCGAACGGCCGGAACGGCCCCGACGCAAGTGGCGACGGCATACGCAACGGAGCGATCGACAATGCAACCGGCACAGCCGAGCTGATCGAGATCGCGCGCGCCTTCGAGGCCGGCCCCGCGCCGGCGCGAAGCGTGATCTTCGCTGCGTGGACTTCGGAGGAGAAAGGGCTGCTCGGTTCCGAATATTATGCCGCGCATCCGCTTTATCCGCTCGAGAAGACCGCGGCGACGATCAACCTCGACCCGCACCTTGTCCTTCCCGCCGCACGCAATATCGAGCTGATCGGAGATGGCCGCACTCCGCTCGAAGAGGATTTCCGCCGAGCCGCGGCGCGCTTCGGCCTGCGCGTCGATCCCGAGCCGAGCCAGGAGGCCGGCTGGTATTTCCGTTCCGATCATTTCTCCTTCGCCAGGCGCGGCGTGCCCTCGCTCGCCTTCCGCGCCGGGCGCGACCTCGTTTCCGGCGGCCTCATCGCGGGCCAGAAGATCGTCGGCGCCTACAATGCGCGCTGCTACCACCAACCCTGCGACCAATTCGACCCGCGCTGGACGTTCGCCGGCACTGTCCAGGAAGCCAGCGTTGCTTTTGCGTTGGGACGCGAGCTGGCCGACGGATCTGCGTGGCCGGACTGGTATCCCGGCAACGACTACAAGCCAATGCGCGACGCGTCTGCAGCAGCGAGGCGGTGAGCGCAGTCCACGCAGGCTCGATCGACGCGCTTTAAGCGCTTCCGAGTTGATCCATTCTGGATATTGCGCCGCAATATGAACCTATCTTTCGGGGGCTGCGAGCGGTAACGACGGGCCAGGCGATGCGGGGTCGAGATGCTGAGGCGGCTGAGACGGTATTTGAGGAAGGCCGGTCGGCGCGGCCATGTGGTGTTCGCGCTGGTCGCGGCGGCGCTGGCGGTCTTCGTATTGGTCCTGCTGCTTTATTCCCCGCAGACCGAAGGCGGCCGCGCGTGGCACCTGCCGCAGATCAACGGCTGAGATCCGGGCGCCGGACCGGCAGATCGTCCATTCAGCCTTGGCGGGGTCGGGACCGGCCGGCGTGCCAGACCTCAGCCTTGCGGGGCGATCCATGCCGAAAAAAATAATCGTCCTGGCGAAAAGCGCTTGCCGGAACCAAATTCCGGGTTAGACGCTATGCTGCAATGCAGCAAAATCCTCTCATGCCGCTCGTCTTCGAAGCGATCGCGCTGCGCAAATGCCTCGATGCCGTCTACAATGGCGGGACCGTCAGGCTCGCGCCGCACCTCCTGTTCACCCGGCACGACGAGCTTTACCTCGCCGCGGCCACTCTGATCCGCGACGGCCAGCCGCCGCGCGAGCCCAAGCTCGGCACGTTCAAGCTGACCGGCCTGAAGGAGCTTGCGCTGAGCCAGGATCAGTTCCGCCCGCTGCCTGGCTTTGACCCGGCGGGTCCGCCGGCCCCGGCCGAGACCCTGTTCGCGCTCGAGCTCGAGCCTGACGAAAGGCTGATGTCCCTGAACGCCTGACCTTCGGTACGCCGCTGCGATTGGCGCCGGGGCTGCGATCCGTCGGGTCTCTCCTCCCAAGGGTCGAGATCGTCACCGAGCGAATGACGCTGCGGCCCGCACTGCCGTGCGACCGCGAGCCGCTCCACGCGATTGGCCCTCGTTAACCCAGCCGGACAATCCTTGCAGCTTGCCGCCCCGGCGGCGGGCTCCTAACCAAGGGGCGGGACGACCAAGGGGGAGCGGGATGCGTTACGATCAGGCCTTCGCGGCAGCTTGGCTGCTGATTGCCGCGTTCCCCGCTTCGGCCCAGCCCGCCGCGCCCGCCGCCCAGGTGCAATCTCCGTTTCTGTATCGCGAGGTGATGGTACCGATGCGTGACGGAGTGACGCTGCAGACGGTGATCATGGTTCCGCGCGACGCACCCGGAAAGCTGCCGATCCTCCTCCAGCGTACTCCGTACGGCGTTCCCGATGCGGCGCCCCCGACGATGCCGGCCCGCTTCGCGGCGCTCGCCAGGGATGGTTATATCTTCGTCTTCCAGTCGATGCGCGGCCGCTTCAAGTCGGGCGGCACCTTCACCCTGTCGACCGCGGTCCACCCCGACGACCCCAAGGCGACCGACGAAGCCAGCGACGCGTGGGACACGATCGACTGGCTGGTCAAAAACCTGCCCGAGAGCGACGGGAAAGTCGGGATGTGGGGCATTTCCTACCCCGGCTTCGCGGCCGCGGTCGCGCTCGCACATCCGCACCCGGCGCTGAAGGCGGTGAGCCCGCAGGCGGCGTGGATCGACTATTGGCAGAATGACGATCTTCACCGCAACGGAGCGTTGCGGCTGAGCTATGCCACCGACTGGCTCTACGGCCTGCAGTTCGACAGGAACGACAATGCCGCGTTCGATTACGGCCAGTACGATACGTACGACTGGTTCCTGAAGCAGGGCCCGGTCGAGACCATCGACCGAACCCGGTTCAAGGGCCGCGTGCCGATGTTCACCTCGTTGCTCGACCATCCCAATCACGACAGCTTCTATACCGGGCAGCGCTGGAGCGACACGCTCGGCCGGACCATTGTGCCGACACTCAACGTAGCCGGCTATTGGGACCAGGAAGATCCGTGGGGCAGCTGGCAGATCTGGCGCAAGCAGTCCGCCAACGACCCCGACCGGCTGAGCTCGATGGTCGCCGGACCATGGGCGCATGGCTGGTGGTCGCGCTCCGGGACCACCGCGCTCGGGCGGATCGACTACAAGGTGCCGGCCAGCGACTGGTTCAACGACCACATCCAGGCGCCCTTCTTCGCCTATTGGCTGCACGGCAAGGGCGACAAGCCGGGGACCGGAGTGACCAGCTTCCAGAGCGGATCCTGGACCTGGAAGCATTACCAGGCCTGGCCGCCCGCCGGTACCAGGGCTACCAGCCTCTATCTGCTCGCGGACGGCACCTTGTCGTTCACCGCGCCGGCGACGGGCGGCTGCCGGCACTATGTCTCCGATCCCGCCAATCCGGTTCCGTTCCGGCCGCGCCCGATCTCGCCCACCTATCCGCGGCCCGAATGGACGTGGTGGGAGGCAGAGGACCAGCGCTTCGTCGATCACCGGCCCGATGTGCTGAGCTACGAGAGCGCGCCGCTCGACCGCGACGTTACCGTCACCGGCCCGGTCGAGGCGCGGTTGTTCGCAGGAACGAGCGGCAGCGATGGCGATTTCGTCGTTAAGCTGATCGACGTCTTTCCCGACGATTACGAGAAGCCGCCCGAAAATCCCAAGCTCGGCGATTATTATCATTCGTTGAACGGCTATCAGCTGCCGATCGCGATGGAGGTGAAGCGCGGCCGGTTCCTCGCCAGCGACACCGCGT
>JAQGLD010000031.1 GCA_028293055.1 Alphaproteobacteria bacterium | reverse complement strand
GTCACCCCGGCGAAGGCCGGGGTCTCGGGCCACCCGCCGTGACTTCTGGTCGCGAGATCCCGGCCTGCGCCGGGAAGACGTCATGCGTTGATGTGCTGCCAAAGGTCATCCCAGTCGGGATTGTCTTCCTCGATGCGCCGAATCTTCCATGCGCGCTGCCAGTCCTTCCTCGCCTTTTCCCGGGCGATCGCCTCATCGATCGTAGGATAAGGCTCTGCCAGCACCAGCCGCTGGAGATTATATTTTCGGCAGAAGCTCGATCCGAGACCAGCCCTGTGCTGCGCCACCCGCGCAGCAAGATCGGCGGTGACTCCGATATAGAGCACACCGCTGGGCTTGTTGGTCATGATGTAGACCCACCCGCCCAACATGTCAGGAAGGTGGGCCATAAATCGAGGCGCCGCAACAGGCCACGGCGTGTCTCCACGAGGTCCCGGCTTTCGCCGGGATGACGTGTGCCGCTAAACCGCCCCCAGAGCCTGGTCGAAATCGGCGATCAGATCGTCGGGATCCTCGACGCCGATCGAGATACGCACCAGATTATCGGTGATTCCGAGCGCCTGCTTGCGGGCATCGGGGACCGACAAATGGGTCATCGCGGCGGGAGCGCTCGCCAGCGTCTCGGTGCCGCCGAGGCTGACCGCGAGCTTGGCGATTTTGAGCGCGTCGAGGAAGGCGAACGCCTCTGTTTCCCCGCCCGTGAGGTAGAGCGAGAAGGTCGAGCCGGCGCCGGTGCAGTGCCGGCGGTAGATGTCGGCCTGGCGGCTGTCCTTGAGGAAGCCGAGATAGCCGACGCTCTCCACCTTGGGATGCTGGCGGAGGAATTCGCAGACCTTGGCGGCATTCTCGCCGGCGCGGGTCATGCGCAGTTCCAGTGTCTCGAGGCTTCGAAGCAGCATCCAGGCGGTGTTCGGATCGGTGATCGTTCCGATCGTGTTGCGCATCATCCGGATCGGCGTGATCAGAGCCTTGGCGCCGACGACCCCGCCGGCCACGAGGTCCGAATGACCGCCGGCATATTTGGTCAGCGAATAGATCGACAGGTCGGCGCCATGCTCGAGCGGCTTGGACCAGAGTGGGCCGAGGAAGGTGTTGTCGATCGCGATCGGCGGCCGCTCGTCTCCGAACAGCGAGTCACGGGCGGCGGCGACCGCCTCGACATCGACGAGGACATTGGTCGGGTTGGCCGGGCTCTCGAGATAGATGAGCGGCACCCGCCCCATCCCCTTGGCCTCGGCAAGCACCGATTCGATCTCCTCGCGGGTCGCACCGGCCGGGAAATCGAGCCATCTGACCCCGAACTTGCCGAGGATACGGCCGATCAGGGTCTCGGTCGCCGCGTAGAGCGGGCCGGAATGGACGATCACATCGCCGGGCTGGACGAAAGTGAGCAGGAGGGTGGCGATCGCCGACATGCCCGACGAGAAGGTCAACGCCTCCTCGGCATCCTCCCAGACGCTGAGCCGATCCTCGAGTATCTCCTGGTTGGGACCGTTGAAGCGCGAATAGACGAGGCCTTCCGAGCCGCCCGGGCGCTTGCCCGTAACGCCTTCGAAATGGCGCTTTCCGGCGGCCGCGTTCTCGAAGACGAAGGTCGAGGTGAGGAAGATCGGCGGCTTGAGCGCGCCCTCGGACAGCGCGGCGTCATAGCCGTGGCCCATCATCAATGTGGCGGGCTTGAGCTTTCGGCCGCCAATCTCGAGCACGTCGGGCTTGGGCCGGCGACGCGGCGTCGCGCCGGTGATGTCGGATTCGTCTTCCTGCATTACACTCTCCAGGCCACGATCGAGCCTCAGGGTCCCTGTGGACCGGGCGAAGCGGCGCAATGCGAGCGCCCTAGCGCAGGTGGCGGCGCGACTTCCAGTGGGACGGGCAGAATGAACGCCCCTCCCGTTGATGGGGAGGGGCTTAGCTAGGCGAGCGCGATCAGGGAGATTTGCCGGCCATAGCTGTCCTCGCCTTTGTGGGTGGCGCGGCGGAAGCTGTAGAAGCGATCGGGCTGGCTGTACGTATCCTCGCCGACCGCCTCGACGCGAACTAGGCCCGCCGCGGCGGCTCGCGAGAGCACGAAGGCCTCCAGGTCGAACTGGTGGTGGCCTTTCCGCCCGCCGGTGAAGAAGCGCTCATGCTCCGCATCCTGCTCGACGAACCTGAGCAGGAAGCCCTCGTCCACCTCGTAGGAGCGCCGGGCGATGCAAGGCCCGACCGCGGCGCATATTCTCGCCCGGTCCGCGCCAAGCTGCTCCATCGCAGCCACCGTCGATTCGACCACTCCGCCGAGCGCGCCCTTCCAGCCGGCATGAGCTGCGCCGATCACCCCGGCCTCGCGATCCGCGAACAGGACCGGCGCGCAATCGGCGGTGAGGATGCCCAAGGCTAGACCCGGCCGGTCGGTGACGATCGCATCGGCCCGCGGTCTCCGATCGTCGGGCCACGGATCCACCCCGGCGACCAGGGCCAGCGCCGAATGGACCTGGTGGACCGTGGCCAGGCGCGCGCCGGGTGCGACCGCCTCCACGGCCAGGCGGCGATTGGCGTGAATCGCCTCGCGATCGTCGCTCGAGCCTAGCCCGACATTGAGCCCGGCGCAGATCCCCGTCGACACGCCGCCCCGCCGGCCGAGAAAGCCGTGGGCGACGCCTTCGAGTGCTTCGGCGGCAACCCTTTCGACGCTCATTCGGAATCTTCCAGCTTTAGACGCCAGATCTCGTCCTCGTCGGCCTGCTCGCCGACCATGAACTTGTACGGACCGACATATTCGAACCCGTAGCGGGCATAGAACCGCTTCGCGCGCGCATTCTCGCTCCACACCGACAGGCAGATCTCCCCGGCGCCGCGCGCTTTGGCCTGGGCGAGCACCCAGTCCATCAGCCGCGGGGCAATGCCTTCGCCCTGCCACGGTTTCAGCACATAGAATTGGCGAAGCTCCATCGCTTTGCGGTCCGGCAGATAGGGCAGCGACTGGGAGGCGACCTTGGCATAGGCGACCGGCTTGCCCGCTTGCTCGACGAGCAGGACCTTGAGGTCGGAATCGGCAAGCTCGCCGCGCCAGCTTTCCTCGGTGTGGATTTCGAGGAAGGCGGCGAGGTCCTCGGGACGATAGAGATGGCCGAACGTCTCGATGAACGTCTGCCGCCCGACCTCCGCGACCGAAACGGCATCGTCGGGACCGGCATCGCGATAGTCCAGATTCATTCGAAACCCTCCGGCGTCGGCCATGACGGCGCGATCAAAGCCATGACCTTGAACAATGTCCCCATCTGATCGGGCGAGACGAGACGGGATCGCGCCGCCTCTATCTCCCCGCATCGCGCAGGGGCAGCCCGTGAAAGCGCTGAGGCACGCTGGTCGATGCCGAGCGCCTGCAGCCAGGCGCCCTGGCCGACCGGTCCCCTGATCTCCACGCCCTCGGCGGCTGCGGCCTCGCAGAGCACCGCGAAATCGACATGGGCGGTGAGATCGCGCTCGCCAGGCTCGCTCCACGGATCGGCGAAGGCGTGGGACGAGACTGCCTGCAGCGTGTCCCCGGCTCCCGATCGGGCAGGCCCGTAATCGACGATGAGGGCGGCTCCGCCCTGGAGTGCGAGGCGCCGTGCGAGCTCGCGGATCACCGCCACCGAGGCTGGCGAAGTCTCGACGATCGTCCCGACCGGCGCCGGCAGCGGGGCAGGTCGCGCCGCCCCCGGGACGCGGCGGAAGACGCCCTCCGACCAGGTCACGGCCAAGGCATGCCAGCCGCGATCGGCGCGGACGAGCTGGTGCACCGGAAGCGAATCGAAGAATTCGTTGGCGACGACGAGCAGAGGGCGGTCGGTCGGCAGGCTCGAGAGATCGTCGTGCCACCCGGCGCCGGGCAGTCGCGCTGCCTGGGCGGCGCGCAGGGCCGGGCTGGTCTCGACCAGCTCGACCGCGGGACGGAGGCCGGCCGCGGCCATCGCGCGCAACGCGTCGGCGGCGAGCGTGCCGCGGCCGGGGCCGAGCTCGACATAGCAGGCCTCCGGCCGACCGGCCCGGCTCCACATATCGGCCAAAGCGAGCCCAACCAGCTCACCGAACATCTGGCTGATTTCGGGGGCGGTGGTGAAGTCGCCGGCGGCGCCGAGCGGATCGCGGGTCGCATAATAATGTGCGTTCGCCTCCGCCATATATTGGGCGACGCTGATCGGGCCGGCGAGGTGGATCAGGCGGCGGAGGCGGTCCGTGATGGACATCGTGCCCTCACCCTCCGACCGCTTCGCGGCGACAGGTCTGGCGGGTCGGGGGCACGCTAAGCGACGCTTTCCTGGCCCGCAATGCTCTCCACCCGCTCGCGGCGGCCCTTGGCGGTGACGACCAGATAGAGGCCGCCGAGGATCATCGGCAAGGACAACCACTGGCCCATATGAAGATGGGTGGCCTGCGCGAAGTCCATCAATTGCTCGTCCGCCTCCCGGAAATATTCGACGAAGAAACGGCTGAGGCCGTAGCCGAGCAGGAACAGGCCGACCAGCTTGCCCGGCTGATAGCGCGAGTCCGTCTTCCAGAACGCCCAGAACAGCAGCAGGAAGAGCAGGACACCTTCGAGCAAGGCCTCGTAAATCTGGCTGGGATGGCGGGGCACCGGTCCGCCGGTCGGGAAGATCACCGCCCACGGAACATTGGTCGCCTTGCCCCACAATTCGCCGTTCACGAAATTGGCGAGCCGACCGAAGAACAGGCCGAAAGGCGTACAGCAGGCGACATAATCATGGATTCTCAGCCAGCTGAGGCGATTCTTGCGGGCCAGATAGAGGATTGCGAGCGAAGTCCCGATCACTCCGCCATGGAACGACATGCCTCCGTCCCACAGCCTGAGGATCTGGACGGGATCGTGAAAGTAGAAATCGGGCCGGTAGAACAGGACATAGCCGAACCGGCCGCCGAGGATGACTCCAAGCGTCGCGTAGAAGACCAGGTCGTCTGCATGGCGCCGCGCCATCGGGGCTCCGGGCCGGTCGACCAGCTTGAGCAGATACCACCAGCCGAGCAGGATGCCCGCCAGGTAAGCGAGCGAGTACCAGCGGATCGTCAGCGGGCCGAGATGGACCAGCACCGGGTCGAGCCCGAGCTGATTGTAGTCGATGGCGGTCGAGGCCTGCGCCGCGAAATGAACCAGATGATTGACGATCAACGGACTTCCCCCTGGGGTCGCGCCTCTATTAGAAGTTGCTATAGGAAACGCAAAGAGAGGAGCATTCATGCCGAGTGAGCATGCCGAGTGAGCTAGACGGCAAGATCGACGCCACGCTCGCCGAGGTGATCGGCCCGGGCGGGAGCGTGCAGATCGAGCGGGACGAAAAGGGCCGGGCGATCGTGGCCAATTTCCCGGCGACCCTGCCGATGCTGTTCGACGCCTTCTGCGCGCTGTACGGAAGCACAGAAGCCGTGATTGCCGAGGGCGAAAGGCTGACCTTCGCGGCGCTCGACGAGGCCGCGACCCGGCTCGCTCATGCCCTGGTCGGCAGCTTCGGAATCGTGAAGGGCGACCGTGTCGCCATCGCCATGCGCAACTGCCCCGCCTGGATCGTCAGCTATATGGCGGTGCTCAAGGCGGGTGGAATCGCGGTGCTGGTCAACGGCTGGTGGCAGACCGAGGAATTGCGCCACGGACTGGCGCTGACCGAGCCGAGGCTGGTGATCTGCGATGCCGCGCGCGCGCGCCGCGCCGAAGCCACCGGCCTGGACGTGCCGACGGTCAGCCTGCCGGTAGAACGGCCGATCGAGGAGGCGCTCGCCCCGATGTTCGAGCGGGGCGTATCGGGTCCCCTGCCCGAAGTGCGGCCCGAGGACGATGCGACGATCCTGTTCACTTCAGGCTCGACCGGGCTTTCGAAGGGCGCGCTTTCCACGCATCGCGCGGCGACCACTGGAGTCTATGCTTATGCGGTCGGGCTGCTCACTCTGCTCGGGATCCTGGCGAAGGACGGACGGCCGCCCGCGAGCCCGCCGAAGACCCTGGTCAATGTTCCGCTTTTCCATGTCACCGGCGAGATACCGGTCCTGCTCAACAGCTTCGTGATCGGCCGGACGATGGTGCTGATGGCGAAATGGGATCCCGGCGAGGCGCTGCGGCTGATCGCCGAGGAAAAGATCACCTATTTCGTCGGAGTTCCGACGATGAGCCTGGAGCTGATGCAGCATCCCGACCGCGAAAAATACGATCTCAGTTCGCTGACCGACATCGCCGCGGGCGGCGCCGCGCGGCCGGTCGCGCATGTCAAAAGGCTGCAGGAAAGCTTTCGCGGCGCCCAGCCGGCGCTGGGTTACGGCCTGACCGAGACCAATGCCGTCGGCTGCAGCAATTACTGGCAGAATTACGCGGACAAGCCTGCGTCGAGCGGGCGGTCGCACGCGCCGTTCGTGGAGATCGCCATATTGGACGACGACGACCGACATCTCGCGGCGGGCGAAAGAGGCGAGATCGCGATCCGATCGGCGGCCAATTTCCACCGCTATTGGCGCGACCCGGCGGCGACCGAAGCCGCGTTCACGGCCGACGATTATTTCCGCACCGGCGATATCGGCTATCTCGACGAAGACAATTATCTGTTCATCGTCGACCGCAAGAAGGACATCATCATCCGCGGCGGCGAGAATATCAGCTGCCAGGAGGTCGAGGCCGCGATCTACGCGCACCCGGCGGTCTCGGAAGCCTCGGTCTTCGGAGTTCCTGACGAACGGCTCGGCGAAGTACCCGCGGCAGTCCTCTATTCGGAGAGCGACGAAGCCCTGTCCGCCGAAGCGGTGCGCGATTTCCTCGCTCAGCGAGTCGCCCGGTTCAAGATCCCCGCCCATATCTGGGTCCACCGCGATCCCCTGCCCAAGCTCGGCACCGGCAAGATCGACAAGCTGACGCTGCGCGAAGGCTATCGCAAGGCGCTGACCGAGGCGGTCTAGCCGGACCGCGTGATCCGGGCGGCGGTTGGGCGCTGAGTTGCGCGCTGCCGGACCTCATCCTCCCTGTGAGCGAAACTCATGGGGAGGACAAGGGTGCCCCGCCAAACCTGGCGCAGCCGGGCCGTAGCACCGGGATAACGGTATCTAGGCTGGCCTCGCCTCCCTGCCCCCACTATCACGCCGCGCATGGCGGAAGCGGACGCGAGACGGGGGCCGAGCCGGCGGAGCCTGCTGATCGGCGGCGGGGCCGGCGCGGGTCTGCTCGTCGCCTGGGCGCTGTGGCCGCGCACGTATCGCCCCAATCTGCGCGCCGCGTCCGGCGAAACCGTGGTCAACGCCTTCCTCAAGATCGGCAGCGATGGGCGGGTGATCGTCGCGGTGCCCCAGGCCGAGCTCGGCCAGGGCGTGTGGACCAGCCTGCCGCAGATCCTCGCCGACGAGCTTGGCGCCGACTGGAAGACGGTGGGGGTGGAGCCGGCCCCGATCAGCCCGCTTTACGCAAACAGCCTGCTCGCCGACGAAGCGGCTGAGGCCGCCCTGCCGGCCTTCCTCGGCGGCGCGGGACGCTGGACGGCGCGGGAATACGGGACGCGCGAAGCGATGATGATCACCGGCGGATCGACTTCGATCCGGACGTTCGAGCCAGCCATGCGCGAGGCTGGCGCGGCGGCCCGGGTGCTCCTCATGAGGGCCGCGGCGCGGCGCTGGAATGTCGACTGGTCGACGCTCGACACGGTCGGCGGCTTCGTCGTCGGCCCCCAGGGGCGCCTGCGCTTCGCCGATCTCGCCGAGGCGGCGTCGAGCGAGGCGCTGCCCGACGAGCTCCCGGCGCGCGGGGGCCTCGACAATCGCCTCTACGGCAAGCCGGTGGCCCGGCTCGACCTGCCCTCCAAGGTCGACGGGTCGGCCGAATTTGCCGGCGATGTCCGCCTGCCCGACCTGGTCTATGCCGCCTCGCGATCGGCGCCCTCGCCCGGCAGCCGGCTGATCGGGTTCGATCGCCAGGCGGCGATGCGAACGCCCGGAGCGATCGGCCTGTTCGACACGCCAGGCTGGCTGGCGGTGGTTGCGACCAACTGGTGGGCTGCGAACCGGGCGCTTGGCGCCGCGCGGCCACAATGGCGCATCCCGGCCAACCTGCCGACCGACGCGACGATCGAGGCAAAGCTGATCGATGCCCTGCTTCGCGACGAAGGCGAACGAAGCTTCAGCCGCGGCGATGTCGAGGCCGTCTATCGCGAGGGACCCGTTCTACGCGCCCATTACCGAGTCTCGCCAGCGGCCAACGCGCCACTGGAGACGCTCACCGCCACCGCCCGCTTCACCGCCGGCCAGCTCGAAATCTGGGCGCCGACCCAAGCGCCGACTCTCGCTCGAGCGGCCGCGGCGCGGGCCGCCGGCCTGAACGAGGACCAGATCCTGCTCTACCCCGCGCAGGTCGGAGGCGGCTACGGGCGCAAGACCGAGGTCCGCGCCATCGAGCAGGCGGCGATGCTGGCGATGCGCACCCGCCGTCCGGTTCAGCTGGTCTGGTCGCGGACCGAGGAAAGCGTGCAGGACACGTTCCGGCCACCTGCGCGCGCGATGATGACCGCCCGGCTCGGCCCGTCCGGGGCGATCCTCGCCTGGCAGACCCGGATCGCAGCGCCGGACATCCTGCCGCAGCTTCGCGCCCGGCTCGGGCGCGGCGCACATCTGCTCGCCGCTCCCGCAGCGCCGATCGCAGGCGCGGTGCCGCCCTACGACATCCCGTCCGTCCTGGTCGATCATCTCCCCGCCGAGATCAGCCTCCCGTTCGGACTGTGGCGTTCCGGCGCGCACAGCTACACCGCCTTCTTCACCGAATGCTTCGTCGACGAACTCGCCCGCCAGGCCAATATCGAGCCGCTTTCCTTCCGGATGCAGATGCTCGGTTCCAACACCCGATTGGCGCGCTGCCTGACCACCGCCGCGGCGCTCGGCGGATGGGACGGCGGCCAGAACGGCAGCGCGATGGGCATAGCCTGCCACAGCGCCTTCGGCTCCAGCATCGCGACGATGGTCGAGATCGAGATCGATCCAGCCCAGCGGCCGCGTGTGCTCCGCGCGGTGTGCGCGGTCGATGTCGGGCGGGCGGTCAACCCGAACATCCTGAAGCAGCAGATCGAGGGGGGCCTCATCTTCGGGATCGCAGCCGCGACCGGCAATCCGATCCGCTTCGACGGCGGGCGCCCCGGCGCCCATGGCTTTCGCGACTTCGCCTTTCCGACCCTCGCCGCCTCCCCAGAGATAAGCGTCGAGATCATCGACAGCGAGGAAGAGCCGGGGGGAGCCACCGAGCTTGCAGTGCCGACCGCGGCGCCAGCCGTCGCCAACGCCGTCTTCTCGCTCACCGGCCGCCGCCTCCGCGCGCTGCCGCTCGTCATCGGAAGCCATTGATGATCATCCCGCCCGACCATCCGAAGATCCCGCCGCCAAGGATCGGCGTGCTTCTGATCAATCTCGGCACGCCCAATGCTCCGGAGCCTGGAGCCGTGCGCCTCTATCTCAGGGAATTCCTTTCCGACCCGCGGGTCATCGAGATCCCGCAGCTGGTGTGGCAGCCGATCCTGCGCGGAATCATCCTGAACAGCAGGCCGAAGAAATCCGCGCATGCCTACAGGCAGGTCTGGACCGATCAGGGCTCTCCGCTCGCCGCGATCACCGCCCGCCAGGCCGAAGCGCTGGCGGGCGCCTTCGGTGACGAAGTGATCGTCGACCACGCAATGCGCTACGGGAAGCCGGCAATCTCGGAGAAGATCGACTCGCTCAAGGCGCGGGGCTGCGAGCGAATCCTGATCGCTCCGCTCTATCCCCAATATTGCGCCGCGACGACCGCGACCGCCAATGACGAGGCGTTCCGCCACCTGCGCCACCTGCGCTGGCAGCCCGCGGTGCGGACCCTGCCGCCCTACCATGACGATGCCACCTATATCGGCGCGCTCCGGCGATCGGTCTCGGACGGGCTGGCCTCGCTCGATTTCGATCCCCAGGCGGTCGTGGTCAGCTTCCACGGCATGCCGCAGCGCACGCTAGAGCTTGGCGACCCCTATCATTGCCATTGCCGCAAGACCGCCCGGCTGCTGTCCGAAGCGCTCGGCCGCGAGCTGATCACCACCTTCCAGTCGCGATTCGGCCGCGCCAAATGGCTCGAGCCGGCATTCGACCGGACCATCGCCGAGCTGCCTGCGCGGGGGATCGGCCGCGTCGCGGTCGTCGCGCCGGGCTTCGCCGCCGACTGCCTCGAGACGCTCGAGGAGATCGCGATCCGCGGCCGCGCGACGTTCCTCGAGGCCGGGGGACAAGACTTCGCCTACCTCCCTTGCCTCAACGACAGCGATGCCGGGGTCGAAATGTTGCGCATCCTGGTTGGTCGCGAGCTTGAAGGCTGGCTTTCGTCCCCGTAAGACCGGCTCCGAAAATATAAGGAGAGGAAATATGGCACGCGTTGCAGTGGTCACCGGAGGCACGCGCGGTATCGGCGAGGCGATCAGCATAGCGCTGCGCGACGCCGGAGCGACGGTCGCCGCCAATTATGCCGGCAATGACGAGAAGGCGCGGGCCTTTACCGATCGCACCGGGATCAAGGCCTATAAATGGGATGTCAGCGACTATGATTCCTGCATCGCAGGCATACAGCAGGTCGAAACCGAACTTGGGCCGGTCGACGTGCTGGTCAACAATGCCGGTATCACCCGCGATGGCACGATGAAGAGGATGACCCGCGAGGCCTGGGAGGACGTAATCAACGTCAATCTCGGCGGCTGCTTCAACATGGCCAAGGCGGTGTTCGACGGCATGCAAAGCCGCAAGTTCGGCCGGATCGTCAATATCGGCTCGATCAACGGCCAGGCCGGCCAGTACGGCCAGGTCAATTACGCCGCGGCCAAATCGGGCATCCACGGCTTCACCAAGGCGCTCGCGCAGGAAGGCGCGCGCTCCGGAGTCACGGTCAATGCGATCGCGCCCGGCTATATCGACACCGAGATGGTCGCAGCGGTTCCCGAGGATGTGCTCGCCAAGATCGTCGCGTAGATCC
>JAQGLD010000083.1 GCA_028293055.1 Alphaproteobacteria bacterium | reverse complement strand
GGTGGGCAATCCAGTCCTCCCTGGGAGCGAAGCTCATGGGGTGCGGGACCGCCGCTGAAGGCGTGGTGTGGGGCTGCCGAGGTGTCTGTGCCAGCCTCTTCACCAGCCTTCGCTTTGCGCCGCGTGGTCCCCTCCCCGTACCGGGGAGGATCTGTCCCGGCACTTCTTCTCGCGACTCCGGCTCCTTCGACTGCCTGCAAGGCAGGCGCCAGGACATGCTTCGCCGGAATGCCCGCTTCGCAGGCAAAAAAAGGGCGGCCCGCAGGCCGCCCTCATGTCTCTCGTCATCAGCCCGGCATCAGAAAACGCTCTGATACGCCTCGTTGCCGACGAAGCCCATATTGTTGACATGGGCGTGCTTGGTGACCGCGAGCACTTCGTCGACCACCTCGTAGCGCGCGTTCTGATCGGGCTGCAGGTGGAGCTCCGGGATCGGCGACATCGTCTGGCTGATGTCGAGATACTGGCGAAGCGTCACTGGGTCGACCTGAACGCCGTTCCACAGGATCGCGCCCTGCGGTGTGATCACGATCTTGTTCTTGACCGGGTCGACCGGTGGGTTGGGATTATTGGTATTCTGTGGAAGATCCAGCTTCACCGCATGGGTCTGGATTGGGATGGTGATGATGAACATGATCAGAAGCACCAGCATCACGTCGATCAACGGCGTGGTATTGATGTCCATCATGGGCTCGCCTTCGGCGGCTGCCATTGAGACTGCCATGGTCGCTACTCCTGAACTTTAACCGTCACAGCCGGGTCGAGACTTCGCCCGGCGGCGGTTCTGAAATAAAGCCGACCTTCGCAAAACCCGCCATCTGCATCGCGAAGATCGCGCCACCGATGCACTTGTACGGCGTGTTGACGTCGCCTCGGATATGCGCCTCCGGCATGGTGTCTTCGGTCACGTTCTGGGGCCCGCCGAGCTTGTCGATCTCCATCTTGAGCTTCGTGACGGCTCGATCGAGCAGATCCTTCGAAGTGACCTTCTGGAGGTTCCAATAAACCTCGCAGCCCCCTTTGCCGTCGCCGCGCACCGAGAGCGAGACATTTTCCGGCTTGGTCGTCGTCGGCTCATAGCGAACCTTCGGCAAATGCATCGGAATGGTCTGGATGACGACGGGGACGGTGATGAGGAAGATGATCAGCAGGACCAACATGACGTCGACGAGCGGCGTCGTGTTGATGTCGGACATCGGGGCTTCTTCTTCGTCTTCGCTGGGGCCAGCGCTCATGGACATGGTTTCAAATTCCTATTCCTGACTGGACCTGCACGCACACCCGACCGGCGGGGCGGCCGGAACCGCCCCGCATGAGAGGCTCAGACCTTCTTCGGGCCCGAGGTAGTGGTGCCGGTGGCGCTGCCGGTGGCAGTCGTTCCGCCCGGCGAAGCCGCACCCGGCTGGGTCGCGCGCGGGCTGGCAGCGGCCGAAGTGGCCGGACGAGCAGCAACCGTCGGACGCACCGCGCCGCCGGACATCATGTAGCCATGAAGGTCGTTGGCGAACTTGGCGAGCTCTTCGATCACCGACTTGTTGCGGCGGATCAGCCAGTTGTAGGCGAGCACCGCTGGAACCGCGACGGCGAGGCCGAGCGCGGTCATGATCAGCGCTTCGCCGACCGGACCGGCGACCGCGTCGATCGACGCCTGACCGGCGGCGCCGATCTTGATCAGAGCGCGGTAGATGCCGACCACGGTTCCGAACAGACCGACGAACGGAGCGGTCGAACCCACGGTGGCGAGCACCGCGAGGCCAGAGCTCAGCCGCGAGACGATCGCACCCTGGCTGCGCGCCAGCGAGTTGAGCATCCAGTCGTGCTGATCGATCGGATCGGTCAGCTTGTCATGCTGCTCGAGCGCCATGATGCCGTCGTCGACGATCTGGCGGTACGCGCTGTTCTTCTCGAGCTTGTTGGCACCTTCGCGAAGGTTGGCCGACTGCCAGAAGGTGGAGCGGGCGCGCTTGCCCTGGTTCATGATCTTCTGCTGCTCGAACAGCTTGACGAACAGAATGTACCATGATGCGGCCGACATGATCACCAGGATGCCGAACACCGTCTGGGCGATAAGGCCGCCCTGCTGGAGGGCCGGGACGATACCGTAAGGATTTCCGCCGTGAGCGGCAGGTGCTGCTGGGGTGGTCATCGGTCTAACTTTCCTCTCGGGTCAAATTGGGTAAGTCGAAATTATTCCTTGGGCAGGACCCAGCGGATCCGGCTGCTTGCCGAATCGGCCGTATTCTTGCCGGTATTGTCACGCGCCGGGGTGAACCGGGCCCGGCTCTTCATGATCCGGCAGGTCGCCGTATCGAGTGCGCTCGATCCGCTTGACGAGGTGACTGTGCAGTTGGTCACCCGACCGTCCGGTCCGACTTCGAGCCTGAAGCCGGTCGTGCCCTGCTCCTCGGCCCGGATCGCCGAAGGCGGATAGTCCGCATCGGAGATGTATGAGCTGAGGGTCGCCTTGGCGTGGGCCGGCTCGACCCTAACCGGGGGCGGGGGCGGCGGTGGCGGCGACGGCGCGGCCGGCGGGGCCGGGGGCGCCGTGAACGTCGGCACGAAAGGCGGAGCGACCGGTGCCGTCGAAATTGGCGGCGGTGTTACGTTGGTGCGCACGATCGGCGGCGGAGCGACAATCGGAGGCGGCGTATCAGGTGTCTTGGGCGGCGGTGGCGGCGGTTGGTCCGGCGGCGGCGGCGGCTCCTCCACGTTGAATGTCTTGAGATCTTCGGCGACCTTCTTGACCACGTTGTAGGCCAAGCCGGTGACGAATGCGTAGCCGAGAAGAGCATGGATTATCGCGACGATCACGATCGCCGTGATGCGGCCCGAGCTCATCTTGTTGTCAGCATATGCCATTAATCAGCCACACTCCCTCGTTTTGTGCGCTCGTTCCGCACTTCATCCGACCTCCCACAACGCGTCGAAACACCTTCGGGTCCATCCCGGATGTTTCAACATATCATCGGCCGGAGCCTCACGCTCTATCGTGTCCCAATGCCGTGTGCAATCCTCCTCGGACGGTTCGATAACCGGCTGAGATCGGAGCAAAAATCGCAGAATTCCGCTAAACATCTGGAAAATGGAACGTTAATGCGAAACCTGCGAATGGACACAGTCATGAGAATCTCACCCTTCCACCTCGCCGCCTGCTGCGCGATCCTCGCAGTTTCGGTGCAGGCCGAATCGCAGCCAGCCGTTTCGGCATCGACCTATGCCGATCTTGCCGACCTTGCGCTGGCGGCGCCGGTGACTGCGCAGGTGCGGTTAACCAGTTCCGTCGAGGTAAAGAAGGAGCAGGCTGCGACGGTCCCGCCGGGCTATGCCCGTTTCTATGTCGAGGCGGACATCGTCGCGCTGATCCACAGCAGCGAGTCGCTACCGAGCCATGTCGATTATCTGGTCGACCTTCCCCGCGACTCCCGCGGCAAGCCGCCCAAGCTGCGCAAGGGCAGCGAATATCTGCTGTTCGCAGCCCCGGTGCGCGGTCGTCCGGATTCGCTGCAGCTCGTCGCGCGCGACGCCCAGCTGCCCTGGTCGCCGGACCAGGCGGCCCAGGTGCGCGCGATCCTGACCGAATTCACCGGTCGCGAGCCACCGCCGCGAATCACGGGTATCGGCCGCGCATTCCACGTTCCCGGCTCGATTCCGGGTGAAGGCGAGACCCAGATCTTCCTGCAGACTGCCGAGCGCCGCCCGGTCTCGCTCAGCGTGCTACGCCGCCCCGGCGAGCAGCCGCGCTGGGCGGTCGCGCTCAGCGAGATCGTCGACGAATCCGCAGCCCCGCCGAACCCCGACTCGCTGCTCTGGTATCGCCTCGCCTGCAGCTTGCCGCCCACGCTGCCCGCGCAGAGCC
>JAQGLD010000016.1 GCA_028293055.1 Alphaproteobacteria bacterium | reverse complement strand
TTTCGACCAGTTCGCCACCAAGGCCGGCGAGTCGTTGATCTTCAATGGCCGAATCTCGCTCGCGGATATCTCGATGGGCTCGGGGGGCCAGAAGCTCTCCGTCGGGCTGTGGGGCCGGAACCTCTTCGACGAGCAACACATCTTTCGCGAAGATCCTTCGAACAGCCTGCCCGGTGCTCCGACGACCAGCCTGACGACCGGCAGCATCAACAACATTCTCGGCGACTATGGCAATTTCAACGCTCCGCGAACGTTCGGCCTCGACGCAACCGTGAGATTCTGAAGCTCACTCCCATCCTCCCCTGGATTTCCAGGGGAGGATTTACCTCCAATAGGGCTTCAACCCGCGTAACCCCTTCACTTGCTGTTCGGCCTCGCGGAGCAATGCCTCGGCTTCGGCCTTGCGGTCAGCTTCGCGGCCGTCGTCCAGCTCCGGCGCCAGCGATCGCGCGGTCTCGATATCATTCAGCTTGCCGAGGCTCTGCTGGATCGCCTCGAGCCGGGCAACGAAGGTCTTTCGGTCGCCGCGGCGGCCCGACCGGATCAGGCCGGCGAAGAACTCGCAGGCATAGCGGAGCTTCTTCACATCGATGCGCAGCTGGTGGCGCGCCTCTGCATCGAGCTCGTCGAACTGCCTCGAGTCGCGCCGCACCCGCTTCCACCGCCGGTCGAGGCGGTCGATCGCGAATGGACCGATCGGTTCCCGCGCCGCCGGGCTGGCGCGCCAGTCGCCGCTCTCCGCCCAGGCGACGATGTCGAGGATTAGGCACGGAATCTTCGAACCGGACAGCTCTTCATTGACTCGCTCATAGGCCGCGTCGCGTTCGCGGCGCAGACGCCGGCGGGATTCACGTCCCGCTTTGTCCCTGGCCTGCCCGGGGGCGGCCAGCAACACATCGAAGTTGCGGGCGTCGCCGAGGCACAGGCCGAGTTGGCGCAGCCCGTCGCGCAGGCGATCATAATTCTCGCCATCGACTCTATTCCGAAACAGGCTGAGGGCCGAGCGAAGCCGGCGGATAGCAACTCGTGCCTGATGGAGAGGCCCACCCTTGCTGTCGCGAGAGATCAGGCCCTCGTTGAGGCGGAAATGGCGCAGGCAGGACTGGACGATGGCGGCGAAGGCCTGCGCCACTTCCATGTCCTCGTCGAGCCTGACTCGCTGCGCCTTGCGCGCGCGCCGCTCATGACCCTCGAGCAGGCGGAATCCGCGCTCCGACTTGCTGTTGACCCCCATGCGCACCGCGACATGACGGCCGATCTGCGTGGCGAGCGCGAACAAATCGCCCTGATTGCCCCGCTTGAGCTCGAGCTCGAGCTCGCTGATCGGCTCCTGCCGGGCGCCGCTGACCACTTCGCCCTCGTCGAGAATGACTTCGACGGAGCTGCTCCCGGTCGCGACCAGCCAGGTCGTTCTGTGGACTCGAGTCTCCGAGACCTTGGTCAGCCTTTTCTTCATGTCGCGCCTGGAGAGCAGTGCGCCGACCGGAGTGGCCGCGAGCGCCACGAAGTCCAGCTCCGGCCCGGTCAGCGCCTTCTCCCATTCGGCCCGGCTCGAAAAGCCGCCGGCCTCGCCTCCGCGATGCTTGACCGTCTGCCAATAGGCGCGGCCGCGCCGCCGCACGCGAAGCGAGAAGCCGGCTTTGCGCAAATGGCCGCTTGGAGTGTCGAAATAGGACGTGACCTGATCGACCGGCCGCCTCTTGGGGTCGCCGAGGACGTCGAGCGCGCGGCAGGCATCCGCGTCTCCCGGGTCGACCTCGAGCTTGAGCTCGACTTCCTGTGTCTTGATCACTGAAGACGATCGTCCGGTTGGAGGAAGCGTTGCTAAACGCGATGAGTGTGACGCCCCGATGACACTTTTGTTACACCCTCGATTTCCTCCCGTCGCGGATCAGGGCCTGCCCTCCGCATCGAGCGCATAGCCGGCCGATCGGACGGTCCGGATCAGGTCGCTTCGGCCGCCTTCGTTGAGCGCCTTGCGGATGCGCCTTATCTGTACGTCGACGGTGCGAAGCTCGACATCGCTCTCATGCCCCCACACGCTGTCCAGCAAGCGCTCGCGGGCGAACACATGGCGCGGATGCTCCATCAGGTGGCGAAGCAGGCGAAACTCGGTCGGAGTGAGCGCGATCGCCTCACCGTCTCGGGTCAGGACATGGCTGGCTATGTCCATCTCGAGATCGGCATAGACCAGTTTCTCGCCGGCCAGCGCCGGGCGCAGGCGGCGAAGCACCGCCTTGACCCGGGCGACGAGCTCGCGCGGCGAGAAGGGCTTGGTCATATAATCGTCGGCGCCGGTATCGAGCCCGCGGATCCGGTCGGCTTCCTCGCCGCGCGCGGTCAGCATGATGATCGGCACATTGGCGGTATCGGACATGCGGCGCAGCCTTCGGCACACCTCGATGCCGGAAGTTCCCTCGATCATCCAGTCGAGCAGGATCAGATCGGGCGAATCCTCGCGCGCCAACAGAAGCGCCTCGTCGCCGTCGGGCGTGTCGCGAACTTCATAATCTTCGCGCTGCAGCGTGTAGCGGATCAGCTCGGCGAGCGCCTTGTCGTCCTCGACGAGCAGGATTCGTCCCTTCATCGGACCGCTTGATAGGGGTCGGCCCCCTTCTCCCGATCCCCGAGATGGGTACCGGTGGCGGCAAAATAGACCATTTCGGCGATGTTGGTCGCATGGTCCCCGATCCGCTCGAGATTCTTGGCGATGAACAGCAGGTGGGTTGCGGCGGTGATGTTGTGCGGGTCCTCCATCATGAAGGTGAGCAGGGTGCGGAAGATGCTGTTGTAGAAATCGTCGAGCGCCCGGTCGCGCTCACAGACCGACGCGGCCCTTGCCGAATCCCGGGCCGCGAAGGCGTCGAGCGCGGTGCGCACCATTTCGGAGGCGATGCTCGCCATCGACGGAAGCAGGGAAAGCGGCTTCAGCTCCGGCGCATCCTCGACCGCACGGACCCGCTTGGCGATATTCTTGGCATAGTCGCCGATCCGCTCGATCACTCCGGCGATCTTCAGCGCGGCGACCACCTCGCGAAGGTCGTCGGCCATCGGCGCGCGAAGCGCTATGATCTGGACCGCCTGGCGTTCGGCCTCGGTCTCGAGCGCGTCGATGCGCCGATCGGATTCGACGACATGGCCGGCCGCCTCGATGTCGCCGCGAACCAGCGCCTGCATCGCGGCGCTGATCGCGGCCTCGGCAAGTCCCCCCATCTCCGCCAGCGTCGCGCGAAGCTGATCGAGATCCTCGTCGAATGCCTTGAGCGTATGTCCGGTCGTGGTCGCCATTGCTCCCCTCCTCAGCCGTAGCGGCCGGTAATGTAATCCTTGGTCCGCTCGACCTTGGGATTGGTGAAGATTTCCGATGTCTCGCCATATTCGACGAGTTCGCCGAGGTGGAAGAAGGCGGTGCGCTGGGAGACTCGCGCCGCCTGCTGCATATTGTGGGTGACGATGACGATCGCGTAGCGGCCGCGAAGCTCGTGAATCAGTTCCTCGATCC
>JAQGLD010000008.1 GCA_028293055.1 Alphaproteobacteria bacterium | reverse complement strand
CGGAACATACTGCACTCCATACGGCTCCTCGATCTTTAGGCGCCGGCGAGTGAGCCAATCGTGCAGGAACCATGCCTTTCGCGTGTAGATGCCCCCCCGGTTCGACTCTATGAATCGGCTGAGCTCGCCCTCTATATCCCGCTCGAACAGCCGGCTGAGGACGCGAAGGTCAACGCCCTCGTGCTTGAGAGCTACGCCGAGATGCTCGATTGGGGTCTCAGGGACGCGAAAGCGCGCGCCTTTTGGAAGGAGGAGCCATTCGACGCCCTCGCGCGATACGGTGGTCTTTTGGCCCACCGAAGCGATAGCGGTCAGGCGGCGCGGCGGTGGACAATCCAACTCATAGAAATCGATAAGAGCCGAGTAGCCAAGAAGCTGGGCGCCGATCGGGCGGCCAGGGAGATTGCCTGCCATGCAATTCCTCCAAACGAATCACACGCGGGTTCACAAACTCCAATCCGGCGCGGGAAAGTCCGAGGGATAAGGTTGCGCCAGACTTTTGTCAAAGCGGTCGAGGAAAACCCGGAGTAAGAGGGTTGCGCACGGAAAAGTCAAAGAAGGCACGGCAAACCCGACAAAGCGTGTTCCCTGCAGGCGTTCTCCCTACGTACTGGGTAGGTTTCAGTGAAGCAAGTCGACGCCTGAGCCAGCAAAGCGAGTTGGTCGGCGCGCTCGCCTGCGCTCCTTTCCATCCGGCCAGCGGTGCGCCACGCCGGCGTCTGGCTCTCCGCGATCGGGGAGGATGAACGCGTGGTCCAGATACTTACCGTGCATCTCGCCAATGACCCGCTCTTTGCCAGGGCCTGGCGACCTTCCTGATGATCGACCGCGACCACGGCTATAGCCGCAGACCGGCTCGATCCTGCGGCTCCAGCGCCGCCGGACCCGGTAACCGGCTTTGAAAGGGGTGGTGAGAGGTCGAGCTCGATGTGCTCTGAGACTTGGAGCGGGCGCCACCTTCAGGATTGGTCTCAAGCGTTACGCTCACCAGCCGACTCTCCACTTCCCGTGGGATGTGGGCTGATCAGGGACGGGTTCCGATCGGAATGGGTCGACGGGGATTGCGCCTCGTTCTGGAGGCGGCCAGTTCGACCTGAATGGATCAGGTCCCAGGGGCCGGGACCCCGGCGCGGCCATGTTGCGCGAGGCTGAGGGGCGTTTGCGCCCAGGCGATCAGCTCAGCTCCCGAGGCGGTCACGCATCCCCGCGCGATGAACCGCGGCCCCTAGAAACGGCACGAGGCCGCCGGCGCGTTGGAACTGCGCCGCCAGCGATAGGCCTCGACCTGTGCGCCTCGCGGGGGATAGCTCAGGCGAACCAATTGCCCCTCGCGGCGGAGCGTCAGAGTCATCGGCAGGGCCGGATCCGAGCGGATCTTCGAAAGGTCGCCGACCTCGACGATGGCATCGCCCTCGCGGACTCCCGCGCGCGCGGCTTCCGAGGCGGGATCGAGGCCGCGCACGACCCGATCGCCGAGCGAAGCGCGGGCGAAGCCGAGCTCGAACATCCTTTCATCGTGCCGCTCTGTGCGCAGGCACGGCGCGAAGCGGTAGGCGGGCGCCGCGAGCAAGGCGCCTGAGACCATCGCATCATAGTCGCGCTTGGCGACCTGCGGGCCGAGCTGCTGGCCGACCAGGTCGAGCCATTGGGCGATTCCATAGGCCTCGCCCTTGACCTGGCGCCGCCGCAATTCGCGCACGATGTCGTCGAGGCTGCGTTTGCCGCCGCTCCGTGTCCGGATCGCGTCGTCGGTGCGCGCCAGATACAGGAAGCCGCGTCCGTACGGTACGGTCTGAGCGGTCGGGTCGCTCCAGAAGCGCCTGGCAGCCTCGGGGTTGGTGAGGGCCCGAAACGGGTTGGTGTAATAATCATAGGCCTTCTTGTTGAGGCTCTCGAGCAGTCTGTCGACAGGGAGCAGCCCGGCCCGGTGCGAGAGCAGCATCGAATAATATTCCGCCGTACCTTCGGAATACCAGGCAGTGTCGCCATGCTCGCCTTCCATGGCGGGCCAGTTGTGCGCCATCTCATGCGAGAGCAGGGACTGGAGGGAGTCGATGGTTGGCCTCGCGGCTGGATTGTAGCCGAACATGAAGGAGTGGGCGAGCGCGGTGCCGCCGGTTCCGGCATAGGGATTCTGGCGGATGAACACGCGGTAGCTGCCGACTTTCTCCCCGAAGAAGGCCGCCATCGCGGCATAAAGCCGGCGGATACGCTCGCCGAGCTGCTCGGCGGGGAAGGGCGGCTCGTTCAGCCAGTAGAGCCCGAAATTCGGGTCGGGCGCTGCTGGCGCGCTCTTGATCGGGCCGACCGCATAAAAACTGAACGAGAGCAGATCGGCCGGAGCAACCGTCTCGACGTCTCCGGTTCCGAGCGACCAGGTCCCCCGCGACCCAGCGGGTGCATCCTTGAGGTCCCAGTGGAGCCGGATGCGATAGGGGCCTGGCCGGGCGGGCGTTGCCATGAAGCCCACTCCGGCGCCGACGAACCCGCCGCCTTCGGCGCGAAGGTCGAACAAGGGGCCATTGTTGGTCGCTGCCGTGACTGCCCGGGGAGGCGCGGAAAAGGAGATCGTGACCGGGCCGACGCTGTCGCGGGCGGCCTTCCAGCGGCGGTATACGCCCTGAGGAGTCGGCTTCTCCTCGTCCTGGACGAGCGGCAGGGGGCCTGAATCGTCCTGCGCGCGGAGCGCATCGCCATCGTAGCGGGCCGTCGGAATTCCGACCAGGCTCAGCGGCAGCCGAACCACCGGCTCGCCGGCCTTGAAACCGGGCGCGTTGAGGACCATCCGAACGCCGAGTGTCGCGGAGTGGGGGCTCAGGGTCAGGTCGAGCCGGGGAGGCGGTGGCGCCGGGGTCTGGACCGGAGCAGCAGCAATCCCCATCAACGCGGCGAGGGAGAGGGAGCGCCTCATGGCCGCGCCTTGATGAAATCGGCGATGTCACGCGACAGCTGGAGGCGGGTCGACTGGACGCGGTACATCATATGCCCTCCTTCGTAGCAGGCATGCGTGAATCGGCGCGCCAGCGCCGGCTCGAGCTTGGCCGACATCCGCCGGTTGCCTTCGCACATGTTGAGCGAATCATAGCGCCCGGCCGCGACATAGACTCGCAGGGCCGGATCGATCCGCATCGCATTCTGCAACCAGGGCTGCGACAGCGGCGGTCCACCACCGGCCTGCATCCGAGCGATCACCTCGGGGGTCAGCGCGACATGATTATATTGCCAGCGCTCGCCCGTCGACCGGCGCGCGGGACCGGGCAGGGGCATATAGCCGTCCTCCAGCCCGGTATAGGCAAGGTCGGTGCGGTAGCCGAGCTCGTCGCGGAAATAGCGGCCCAGGATGGCCGCGCGGTCGGGGATTGGATCGGCCCCGGCGCCAACGACACGCATGTCGTACGTATCGAGGACCTTGCTCTTGTCGCCCTCGAAGAGCCCGGCCTTATACGCGTTGTTGGTCATCACCAGGGTCTTGCGGTCGATCTGGTCGGTCCGGACTCCGGTGAAGCGGGCGAGGGCCTGGGCGATGCCTTCGCGCTCGTCCGCCGAAAGGGCCGCGATCCTGGAGAGAGCCGGCATGTAGACATTCTCAGCCCAGTTATCGACGGCCTTCAGCGTGGCGGCGCGGTCCTTCATCAGATCGGGGGGCAGCTTGCCGAGCGCGAAGGCGGTGGCCGTCCGGGCGGGCACATACATCGCGTCCTGGAAGGCCGGAGGCATGAGCGAGCCGGGCACACCGCCGGAGATAAGGATGGCGCCGGCCACTTTCGTGCCGCTCTTCTCGAGGAGCTCGGCGGCCCCGTTTACCCGCCAGGTGCCGTAGCTTTCGCCGCCGAGAAACAGGGGCTGCTGCTCGGCCCGGAACCGGACGCGCCAGGCCCTCACGAACTCGGCGGCTTCCGCGAAATCGCCGAGCGTCGACAGGAACTCGGCGTCGCTCCCCGGCCTGGCGCGGCTGAAGCCGGTTCCGACCGGATCATAGAAAACCAGATCCGAGGTGGTCAGCAATGTCTCGGCATTGTCGACCATCCCTTCGCGCGACAGTCGTCGTGGCCCGAACATCTCGGTATGAACCAGCAGCGAGGCAGTGGTGGGCCCGCCGTTCCACAGGAAGGTCAGCGGCCGCGGCTTGCCGTCCTTCGGCTTCACGACATAAGCGGTGAAATAGACATAGGCGCGCACCTCGCCGGTCTCGTCGTTGCGGATCGGCAGCCGGCCCGCGCGAGCCTCATAAGCGAGCTCGCCAGCGACGGTTCGGACCCGGTGGCTGGTCACGACGACTGGCTCGTCGTCGATCAGCAAGGGCGCGATGACACGCATCGGGGCCGGAGCCCGGGTCGTTG
Source organism: Alphaproteobacteria bacterium (assembly GCA_028293055.1). Lineage (GTDB taxonomy): Bacteria > Pseudomonadota > Alphaproteobacteria > Sphingomonadales > Sphingomonadaceae > Allosphingosinicella. The sequence continues at coordinate 5,022 of JAQGLD010000008.1, read as the reverse complement.
GCGCCGCCGCCGCCAGCAGAAGCGCCAGTCCAGCGAACGACAGGCGGGCGATCACCATTTCCCGGTCACCATTGCCCTGACATCGTCGGTCAGACGCTTGAGGCTCGCCTCGATCGTATAGGCCATATGACCTCCCCGGTAGGTTGCGGTGCGCACCCGGTCGCGTGGCCAGCCGGACTGCGACACGAGATAGTCCATTGCGCCGACCGTCGTCTGGGTGTCGGTCCAGCCGTTGGCGACGAGGATCCGGAAGTGGGGGTTCGCGGTCATCAGGTCGCTGATCGCGCGTCCATAGGGCCAATCGCCGAATGGCGACTTGTTCGGCCCCCAGTCCCAGCCGTTGAGGCCCCCGGTGAAGGGGCTGAGCTGGCTATAGTCCCCGATCCCGCCCGCCTTGAGGTCGTCCCTCAGATACTCGGCGAACCGGTCCTGATAGGCCTGGAACAGGCCAGCCATCGGGTCGGGGCCGTCGGCTGGGCCGACATAGCGCGAGTCGTTGGTCGCCAGCCTGCTGCCCGGGATGAGCATGCGCTGATAGTCGGTCTTGGTGATCCTCAGGGCATGGGCGAGGTACCAGTCGGCGCTCAGGCCGGTAAATTCCTGGAGTCGCCGGGCTGCTGCCTCGCGGCGCGCCGCGGGCGCGGTGTCGCCGAGAAACAGCAGTCCGAGATATTCGCCCGCGGCAAAATTGCGTGCGTCGTTCACGAACCGATCGAAGCTTCGTCCGCGCGTCTCGCCCTTGCCGAGCTCCCAGGCGGTCGCTGCCAGCGTCGGGAGCGAGACGACATAAGAGATAAGATTGAGCGGGCGCTGCGAATATTCGACGATGTTGACGGCCTGGCCGAGCAGGACGATGCCCTCCAGGCTCGCGCCCTCGGAAGCGAGCTGGCGCGCCGCCTCGGGCGCGCGCAGGGTCCCGTAGCTCTCGCCGATCAGATATTTGGGCGATTCCATCCGGCCGTTGGCGCGGCACCATTCGAGCACGAGCTGGGCGAGCTGCCGGGAATCGGCGATGTTCGAGAACTGGCTCGCCGGATCGACTCCGTCCGCGATCCGGCTGAATCCGGTTCCGGCGGGATCGAAGAAGACCAGATCGGCGACATCGAGCAGCGTGTAATTATTGTCGACGAGGCGAAACTTGGCTGGATCCGACTTCAGGTCGTCGGGGACCGCGACGCGCCTGGGACCGAATGCCCCCATATGCAGCATGGTCGAGGGCGCAATCGGGCCTCCGTTGAAGATGAACAGGACCGGCCGTCCGGCCGGGCGCGCCGGTGCATCGGCGACATAGGAGATCGTGACCAGCCGCGCTGCCGGCCTGCCGTCGGCGCCGGAGACCATGAGCGGCTCGACCCGGGCGGTGTAGGCGACGCTCCGGCCGTTGAAGCTGCCATGATGCCGGGTCACGATCGGTTCGGCCAGGACCACCGGCCCGGGCGGCGCAGTGGCGGATTGCGCGTCCAACGGGGCAGCGAGCAGAGCCAGCAGGCAGAGCAGGATGGGCCGCAGAAGCCGGTAGCTTGTCGGTCTGGTCATCGCTGCGCCGCCGCTGAGGATCTGAGGATGAAATCCTTCAGGTCGGCGGCCATCTTCGGACCTGCGTCCCCGACATAGGCCATATGTCCGGACCAATAGGCCTTCTCGGTGACCCGATCCTCGGGCAGCTTGCGTTGCTTTATGCCGTAGCGGGCGCTTCCGACCGCTCCGAACATGTCGAACCAGCCCTGGATCGACATCAGGCGCAGATCCGGGTTGCGGCGCATCATCGCGGCAAGATCGGCGCCGGGATCGCCCTCGCCCTGGTTGAACGGGGTGGCGTTCGCTTCGGCCTTTCCGCCATGGTTCCACGGCAGATTCACATTGATCCAGTCGATCACTACATAATCGTCATCGATGGCCACGCCGAGCTCGTCGCGTATGTAGCTGTTGAAGGCGCCGATGAACGGCGCCGAATATTGGCCCATTGCGGCATCGTCGGCGACCGGGTCGCCGAGCGACCCCGCCACCGGCAGCGAGTAGCGCGAATCATAAAAGCCGATCACCTCCTTGCGGTCGGCAAGCAGGGCCGTGACATAGTCGCTCGGAGCGATACGCAGGTCCTTCGACAGGAGGAAGGCCGGTGTCAGCCCGCTGAAGGCGGCGTGCCGCGTCGCCACCGCTGCCTTTGCCCTCTCGTCGAGGCCCCCCCAGCCATCCAGCGCCGGGACCAGCTCGTCGAGCGCGAATCGCTCGGCTTCGGCAATGAACCGATCGAAGCTGCGCCCGGTCTTGTCGACCCGGTCGTGATACCAGGCGGTCGCTGCCATCGTCGTGAAGCTGATCGCGAATCGGTCGTTGCCGATCGGCTTCGACAGGCCGCCGTCGCCGCCAACCAGGATCACTCCATTGAGCGAGACGCCCTTGAGGGTGCCGTCGAGGAACCCGCCCATCAGCCGCCGGGCGACGAGATTGGCGCGGGTGGTCCCATAGCTTTCGCCGAGTAGATATTTCGGGCTGTTCCACCGGCCATGCTCGCGCAGCCAGGCGTTGATGAAGCGGACCATCGCGGCGGCATCCTGCTCGCGCCCGTAGAAATCGCTCGCGGCCCCCTTGCCCCAGTAGCGGCTGAACCCCGTGCCGATCGGGTCGATGAACACGAGGTCGGTCACGGCGAGCAGGCTGTCGGGATTGTCGACAACCCGGAATGGCGGGACCTGCGAGGGCGTCACGTCCCGGAAGTCGACCTTGCGCGGGCCCAATATGCCCATGTGCAGCCAGAGCGACGACGAGCCCGGTCCCCCATTGAAGATGAACAAGACCGGCCGCTGCTCCACCATGCTCACCTTGTCCGCGAGATACGAGAAGGCGAAGATCGATCCGGTCGGGGCGCCGAGGGTGTCGCGCAGGATGCTGTCCTCCGCCACGACCGAATAGGCGATGCGGCGGCCGGCGAAGCTTCCCTTGTGGTGGCTGACGAACCGGCGCGGCTGAATCTCGGGGCGGGCCGCGCCGGGCTCGACCTTCCACATGGCGGCGCTCGGTCCGATCGGAGGGATTCGCATCACCGGACTGTCTTCGTGCTTCGCCGCACCCACGCCCGCCCCGGGCGGGACGGCCGGCGATGCTGCCTGTGCGCTGAGTGGCGGCGCGGGCGCCCAGGTCGCGAGCATCGCTGCAACAAGGAGCCAGTCCGTTCGCCTCGCCATCGATCACCCTCGCTCGGGCGGCTGGCCCGGATGTCGCAACGCTAGGGGAGCTTGAGCGCACATACATTTTTGAATTGAGCCCGGGGAAGGGGTTGCGAGCATAATCTATGCTGTGGCGCCGATAGGGCGTGGGTTGGGCGGGTCGGCCGCGGACGGAATATCGCCGGTCGCGCCGGCCCGCGTCCGTCCGCCGAATAAATCATGCGGAGGAGGCCCCGGCGAGGCCGATAAACGACAAGAAATGCCGCTTGCCGCGCTTATGGTGAGACGCAATCGGGACGGCACGGCCAGCAGGATGGCCGCGGTCGCACACGGCAAAGACCGTAAAGATGGGGGCGACTATGAACATGATGACGGCTCGCGGACTGATGTGCACCACGGCGGTTGCCGCAATCCTGCTCGCAGGCGCTCCAGCGCTGGCGCAGCACAGCGATGCGCCCCGGGCCCCGGCTACGGGGAGCCTCGAGGCAACCCCAGCCGAGCCGTCCGACGCAAGCGACGACGCCATCGTCGTCACCGGGTCCCGCATCCCTCGCGCCGCGACCGACACTCCGGTGCCGATCGCGGTCATCGACCGGCAGGCGCTCGTCGACCGCGGCTATGTCAGCGCTGCGCAGGCGCTCAACAACGAGCCCTCGATCAACCGCCAGCTCGCCCAGGCCTCCGGCAGCGGCACCTCGAGCGGCAACGGAATCCAGGCGCCCTCCCTTTTCGGCCTCGGCACCGGGCGGACCCTGACCCTGCTCAACGGGCGTCGGATGGTGACCACTTCGACCGGCCTCGGCGATTCGCAGGTCGATTCCAACGTGATCCCGATCGGCCTGCTGCAGCGTGTCGAGGTGGTCCAGGGCGGAGCCGCAGCGGTCTACGGATCCGACGCGATTGCAGGCGTGGTCAATTATATCCTGCGCAAGGATTTCGACGGAATCGAAGTCGACGGCCAGTCGGGCGTCACCGAGCGGGGCGATTATCCGATCTACAGCGCAAGGCTGACCGCGGGACACAATTTCGGCGGCGGGCGCGGCAATATCGCAGCGGACGTCGAATGGTCGAGGACCGCTCGGCTCGATTTCGACACGAGGCCGCGCACGCTGCTGGCCCGAATCACCGTCCCCAACAGCGCAAACACCAGCAATAGCGACGGCATTCCGTCGGTCCGCGAGCTGCTCGACGCGCATTTCTGGGAATTCAACACGAACGGCGTGATCTTCACCACCCCGGCCCCGGTCGCCCCCTTCCTGCTCGGGCGCCAGTTCACGCCCGAGGGAAATGCGATCACCACTTATGACCCGGGCACCCTGTTCGGAGTACCCTTCGCCGGCGGCGGCCAGGGATTTCGCTATTCCGACCTGGTCGGGACCCTGCGGACCGGGATCGACCGGGTCACCGGCAATCTGGTCGGTCATTACGACCTGACCGACTCTGTCACCTTGTCCACCGAGCTGCTTTATGCGCGCACCCGGGCGACCGAAGGGCTGCAGGTCCAGAGCCGAACCGTGCTTGGCGCCGCCGCCGCCGGCACCGGGGCGATCGCCTTCACCAGCGCCAATCCGTTTCTAACGCCGGCAGCGGTCGCCGCGCTGACCGCGCTGCGGCCGTCCTTCGGCGCCGGAGCCCCCCTGTTCCTGTCGAAGGTCTTCAACGACCTGACCCCCGACAATGACCGAACGACGACCACCGAGAGCTATCGCGGTCTGCTCGCGCTCGACGGCAAGTTCAGGCTGGGCGCGCACAGCTTCGACTGGAGCGTATCGGGCAGCTATGCCCGGGTCGACGGCAAGGCGAGCGAATGGGGCATTATCCTCTCGCGCTACAACAATGCGATCGCAGAGGTCCG
>JAQGLD010000073.1 GCA_028293055.1 Alphaproteobacteria bacterium | reverse complement strand
CGCCGTCCTCGCTGCCGTCATTACTCGAACCGTTGCTCGAGGCGGTCGCCGTTCGTCCGCCATACGGCCAGCACCCCAGGATCTTCATCTGGGGCCTGCTCGAGGCTCGGCTCCAGCAGGCCGACCTGATGATCCTTGCCGGGCTCAATGAAGGCAGCTGGCCGCAATTGCCGACTCCCGATCCCTGGCTGGCGCCTCGGCTGAGGCACGAATTCGGCCTTCCGAGCCTGGAGCGCAGGATCGGCCTGGCCGCGCACGATTTCGCCGAGGCGCTCGGCGGCCGCCAGGTGCTTGTCACGCGAGCACGCCGCGATGCCCGCGCGCCCGCAATTGCCTCGCGCCTGTGGCTTCGGCTCGAGGCGATGACCGGCGGCCTGACCCGGTCGCCGCTCCACCGGCGCTGGGCGCGGGCAATCGACCGGCCGCTCGGCTACCGCCCGGCCGACCGCCCGGCTCCGAATCCCGCTCCTGGCCTTCGCCCGACCAAGATCTCGGTAACCGAGGTCGACCGGCTCAAGGCAGATCCTTTCGCTTTCTATGCGCGCAAGATGCTGCTGCTGTCGCCGCTCGACGGGGTCGATGCCGATCCAGGAGCGGCGTGGCGGGGAAGCGCGGTCCACCTCATCCTCGAAGCCTGGATGAAGGAGGATGAATGCGATCCGGCGCGTCTGCGGCCGCGGGCGGAAGCATTGCTCGCGCAGAGCGCCGCGCATCCGCTGATGCGGGCCTTGTGGCAGCCCAGGCTGCTCGACGCGATCGATTGGATCGTCGAGCAGGTCTCCAGGAACCGCGAGGAGGGCCGGCTTCCGGTCCGGGCCGAGGCCTGGGGTGCGATCGAGATTGCTGGCGTCACCCTCCAGGGCATGGCGGACCGGATCGATCGGCGCGCCGACGGCAGCCTTGCCATCGTCGACTACAAGACCGGCACTCCGCCGGGACCGAAGGCGGTCGCCCAGGGCTACTCGATGCAGCTCGGACTGCTCGGCCTGATCGCGGAGCGAGGCGGTTTCGACGAAATCGAGGGCGTGCCGGCCTGTTTCGAATATTGGTCGCTTGCCAAGAAAGCCGGCAAGATCGGCTTTGTCGCGAGTCCGGTCGGTGGCCGCACCGGGCTCGACCCGGCTGATTTTACTACGGTCGCGGCACGCAATTTCATCGCCGCGGCGGAGGCGTGGCTGACCGGTTCCGAGCCGTTCACCGCCAAGCTCCACCCGGAGCACGCGCCCTATGGCGAATATGACCAGCTGATGCGGCTCGACGAATGGTATGGCCGCGAGCTCTGAAGACGGCGCTTGCCGCGCGGCCCCATGGGCCTAATGTCTGCACAGAGGTAAGGGACCAAGATGTTGGGTGTGCAGCCGGGCATAGTCGACCCAGGCGGCGACGACGCGATAGAGGACGTCATCGAGGCGCCCTTCGTGTCCATCGACGACTTCCTCCCTCTGGCGGACGCGGAACGGCTTCGGGCCGGGATCGACGGCCATTTCGCCGAACCCAACAAGCACGAGGCCGGGCGTCATCAAGTCTGGAATTACTGGTACGTGCCCCAGCTTTACACCTATCTGAGGACCACGCCCGAAAAGGTCATCCCTCAGCCCGCCGTGATGCGGTTCTACCAGGCGCTTTCGGTCTACGCGCGCGAAGTGCTCGGGCTCGGCCATGTCACCTGGCCCAATCTCAGCCTTTACGTCGATGGGTGCGAGCAGCAGCTTCACAACGATTCTGCCAATGGCCGGCTCGGCTATGTCTATTCACTGACCCGCGACGCCCGAAAGACGATCGGCGGGGAGACGATCGTGCTGAAGGAAGGCGATCTGTTTCGAGGCAACCTGCGCCAGGCTGCGGCCGGCTGGGGCCTCTACGACCTGATCGAGCCGCGCTTCAATCGTCTCGCTATTTTCGACGATCGCATGCCGCACGGAGTCAGGCGGGTCGAAGGTTCGATGGATCCGGTCGAGGGCCGGCTGGTCCTCCACGGCCATATCAGCGAGCAAGGGCCGTCGGCGGAAGGGCCCGTCCCGGCGGTCGCGATCGGCTCCGCGATCGACGCCGCGTTGGCCGTCCTGCTTGGCGAGCTCGCCGAAGCGCCGGGGGGACATCACGGCCCGCTGACGATCAGGATCACGATCGGGGCTTCGGGAAGGGTCGAACGGCTTCAGCCGCTCCTCAATCGGGTTGCGCGGGACGACGGCTTGCCTGCCGGGGAAGCGGTGGCAAGAGCCCTTGCGGCGATCCGATGCCTGTCCTGGCCCGCCAGCGCCACGTCGACCGAGGCAACAATTCCGATCCTCTTCGGCGGCAAGCTGCCCTGGATGGAAAAGGCCTAGTCCTTGTCGCCGCGGCGATTGCGGTTCGCGTAGAGCAAGGCGGCGACGATTGCCGCGGAACCGATGCCGATCGCCGCTCCGGCGACGATGTGCTTGGTGCGCCGCGAGTCGCTTGCGCCTTTCGGATCTTCGGCGATCGGCTCTGAGGGTGCCGGCGGGGAAGGGGGCGGAGCCGGGCGCGATGCGCCGACGGGAGCATCCCCAGGATAGGAAGGTTCGCGAGCCATGAGACGCTCCCTAGACAAGCCGGCCGCAGCTTCCAAGAGTGTCGCAGGCCAAGTGGCCGCTCTTTTTGGCCGGTTATTCGAAGCCAGGTGGCAAGTCTTGCAATTGCAGCGCTGCTCGCAGATGGATTCCAACGCGACAAGTGGGGAATTTAACCGGTCTAATCACCGCTTTACAATGATTTCGTGAGGAAAAGTTTACAGAAGCAATGAGTTTTGGAGCGCGACTAGCAGAAGAAAGAAAGCGGCTCGGGCTGAAACAGGCCGAGTTTGCTGCGCTGGTCGGGACCGACGTCCCCAAGCAGAGCCTCTACGAGAATGATCGGCGGGAGCTTCGCGCCGATTATCTCGCTCGCCTCGCCGAAGCCCAGGTCGATGTCGTCTTCGTGCTGACCGGCGCCCGAATGGAAGGATCCGCGCTGGGCACCCAGGCCAGCAATCTGGTCTCCTGCTATTTGCGGCTGCCCGACGAGCTCCAGCAGGCGCTGAGCGATTTCGCCGAAAAGCTGTCCGACCATGTCGGCTGGGGAAGTCGTACCCTGCACAGCCGCCGCGACGAATATCGAGTCGACGGAGGCGACGGGCGGTAGCGCGCGGCCCATGTGCGACTCGGCCGATCACGCATCCTCATTGGCCGGCAGCACGCCACGACGAATCTGGTCCGCCTCGATCGATTCGAACAAGGCTTTGAAATTCCCTTCGCCAAACCCTTCATTTCCCTTGCGCTGGATGATCTCGAAGAAGATC
>JAQGLD010000580.1 GCA_028293055.1 Alphaproteobacteria bacterium | reverse complement strand
TGGCTGGACTCTACCTCAACGGCGAGCGGTCCCTTGCGGCCCATCGCGATGCGGGCGCGCAGCGGCTGGTCGGGAATCAGGTCGGCCAGGCCGCCGCGGCGCACCGTCTCCATATGGACGAAGATGTCCTCGCCATCCTCTTCCTCTCGGACGAGGAAGCCATAGCCCTTGAGCCGGTTGAACCATTTCACCCGAACCGCCTCATAATCGCCCGCGGTGTCGATCAGGCTGGACGGGTCGACCCGCTCGCCGACGCTCGGCGAGGCGCGCGGCGGTTCCGGCATGATCGCCCGGCTGAGGTCGATCGCCAATATCTTGCGCGCCTGCAGCCCGCGCGGCTGCTCGGCGACCAGGCATTCGACCACCGCGCCCTCAGGCAGGCTGCGCCGGTCATGCTCCTTCAGGACGCTGAAATGGACCAGCACGTCGCCCTTGGCGCCATCGCTGACCATGAAACCGAAACCGCGAGTGGCGTCGAACCACTTCATCGTTCCGGTGAGCTTGATCAGCGCCTCGTCTTCCGGGCGCGGACCATCATCGCGCTCGTCGGGCACGTCTTCCTCCGCTAACACTTCCCGGCGAGACTTCATCTACGACCGTTCCACCCTGAGACCGAAGGAGTAACATGGCTTTTACGAAATCGTGAATCGTTTCCGCACCTTTTTCTAGGCGAGGTCCAAATCCGGGACGTCTCCTGGCGGAGAGTCGAGGATTTTGCGGACCAGATCAAGAGAGTGGCCGGCGCGAAGCATCGCGGCGAACGCCTTCTGGCGCTCCGCCCGGTCGGGCGCAAGCGCTGCATAAGGACCGATCCGCTTGCGCTGGGCGAAGCGCAAGGCGGCGGAAAAGCCCGCCCTTTCGCTCTCTTCGCGCGCCGGTGCCCCGTCCTCCTCGCCGATCCCGGCGGCGCGCAGCGCCTGCTCGATCCGCCTCGTCCCATAGCCGCGGCGGGTCAGGGCAGCAGCCTTGGCAGATGCGAAGGCGCGGTCGTCGACATAGCCGAGCTCGGTGAATCGCTCGACCAGCCGCTCGATTTCGCCGCTGGATGAGTGTGACGTATCCTCGTCCCAGCCCCGCTCCTTGATCTTTCGCGCAAGATAGGCTCCGAGCTTTGCACGAGAGGTTGCGAAGCGCCCGGCGTAGAAGAGCGCGAGCCGCTCCAGCCCTTCCTTGTCGAGCGCCGGGCGGGGCTTTCTGTTACGTTCAGGTGTCACGCGCCATGTTTGTGCCACACTCAAGCCGAATTATGAACGCGCATTATCCCCTACTGACGACGCTGGTTAATCATGCCATGATCCGGCCGCCTAAGAGAGGATCCTCATAAACGTGCCCCAGACAGGCCTTTCGCGCAGCAAGGACAGCAAACTCGTGCCGACTCCGACCGAGTGCTCGCTTCCGCGCCGTTTCGCCGATTTCGACACGCTTCAGGACGCGCTGGACTATGCGGCGCGCGGCAGCCGTGGCTTGAACTTCCACGATCCGCGCGGCCAGCTGATCCGCACCTATGGTTTCGCGGAGCTGCGCGAGGACGCCGTCGCCGCGGCGCGGCGCCTGATCGCGGCCGGAGTCTCGCCGCGCGACCGGGTCGCGCTCACCGCGGAGACCGGGGCCGAGTTCGCCGCCTTGTTCTTCGGCGCCATCTATGCCGGCGCCTGGCCGGTGCCGCTGCCGCTGCCGACCTCGTTCGGCGGCCGCGATTCCTATATCGAGCAGCTCTCCGTCCAGCTGAAGAGTGCCGATCCGCTCTTCCTCTTCTATCCCGACGAGCTCGCCTCGCTCGCCGGCGCCGCCGCGGAGGCCGTCGGAATCGATGGCGTGGTCTGGGAGCGTTTCGCCGAGCGCGAGGCGCCCTTGGTCGACCTCCCCGCCGCCGAACCCGACGACATCGCCTATCTTCAATATTCGAGCGGCTCGACCCGTTTCCCGCACGGGGTCGCGATCACCCACCACGCTTTGCTCAAGAATCTCGCGGCCCACAGCCACGGAATGGAGCTTTGCGACAGCGATCGCTGCGTTTCCTGGCTTCCCTGGTACCACGACATGGGGCTGGTCGGCTGCCTGCTCTCGCCGGTCGCCAACCAAGTTTCGACCGATTATCTCAAGACCGAGGATTTCGCCCGGCGGCCGCTCGCCTGGCTCGACCTGATCAGCCGCAACAAAGGCACCACACTCAGTTATTCGCCCACGTTCGGCTACGACATCTGCTCGCGCCGGGTCTCGAGCCAGACCAATGTCGCCGAGCGCTTCGACTTGTCGCGCTGGCGGGTCGCCGGAAACGGCGCCGACATGATCCGCCCTGACGTGATGCAGGCCTTCGTCGACGCGTTCGCCGACGCCGGCTTCAAGGCATCGAGCTTCCTGCCGAGCTACGGCCTCGCCGAGGCGACGCTGGCGGTATCGATCATGCCGCCAGGCGAGGGAATCGTCGTCGAGCTGGTCGAGGAGACCCTGCTGGCCGGCGGTGGCAAGGCCGAGCGCGATCGCCCGCAGCGTTTCCGTTCGGTGGTCAATTGCGGCCGTCCGGTGATCGACATGGAGATCGCGATACGCGGCGACAGCGGCGAGCCGCTCGGCGAACGCCAGATCGGCAAGGTCTGGTGTCGCGGACCCTCGGTGATGGTCGGCTATTTCCGCGACGAGGAGGCGACCGCCGCCTGCCTCGACGAGGATGGCTGGCTCGACACGGGCGACATGGGCTACCTTTCCGACAATTATCTCTATGTCGTCGGCCGCGCCAAGGACATGATCATCATCAACGGGCGCAACCACTGGCCGCAGGACATCGAATGGGCGGTCGAGCAGCTCCCCGGTTTCAAGGCCGGCGACATCGCCGCTTTCTCGATCACCACCCCCGGCGGCGAGGAAACCCCAGCGGTCCTCGTCCAGTGCCGCACCTCGGACACCGCCGAACGCAGCCGCCTCAAGGACACGATCCGGGAGCGGGTGCGGGCGATCACCGGGATCAATTGCGTGATCGAGCTGGTCCCGCCGCGTACCCTGCCGCGCACCAGCTCGGGCAAGCTCAGCCGTGCCAAGGCGCGCAGCCTCTACCTCACCGGGGAGATCCAGCCCTACGACATCGCTGCCTAGTCGCGCCATAATTCCCCTCCCTGAGTCAGGGAGGGGCGTTAGGGATTGTAGATTTCCCGGCCTTTCCCACATCCGGAACGGGCCTCTTGCGCGCTCCGGCGCTCAAGGCTAATGACCCGGTCCTCCGGTCTTAGGAGTGTAGCTCAGCTGGTAGAGCATCGGTCTCCAAAACCGAGGGCCGTGGGTTCGAGTCCCTCCACTCCTGCCATTTTCCGCCTTGCGGCGGCTCTAAGACTGGGACCGGGGGTCTCGAAACGGGTCAGGCAAGCTCCGCCGGCAGGCGGCTTTCCCGGCCATGATTTGGTTTTTTTGCGAAGGTAAGAGAGTGGCTGCTTTCAATCCGGTCGAATTCCTGAGGCAGGTGAGGGTCGAGACCGCCAAGGTCGTCTGGCCCTCTCGCAAGGAAACGGTCGCGACCGCGATCATGGTCGTGATCATGACCTCGGTGCTTGCCATCTTCTTCTTCGGCGTCGATTCGGCCTTCCATGCGATCGTCAAGGCGCTGCTGGGCCTGCTGAGCTAAGGATAGACATGTCTCGCTGGTACATCATCCACGCTTATTCGGGCTTCGAGAACAAGGTTCGTGACGCGATCATGGCCGAGGCCCATCGGCTCGGCCTCGAGCAATTGGTCGAGGCGGTCGAGGTCCCGACCGAGAAGATCACCGAGGTCCGCCGCGGCAAGAAGGTCACTTCGGACCGCAAGTTCTTCCCGGGCTATGTCCTCGCCAAGCTCAACATGAACGACGACGTCTATCACCTCGTGAAGAATACTCCGAAGGTGACTGGCTTCCTCGGCTCGATGGGCAAGCCCCAGGCGATCTCGGAAACCGAAGCCGCGCGAATCCTCAATACCAAGGACGAAGCCGCGGCCGCGGCTCCGAAGACCAAGATCAGCGTCGATTATGAGATCGGCGACAGCGTCAAGGTGCTCGACGGCCCGTTCGCGAGCTTCAACGGCCTG
>JAQGLD010000520.1 GCA_028293055.1 Alphaproteobacteria bacterium | reverse complement strand
GACCGCATCGAGCACCGTCTCGAGGATGGGGGCTAGATCCGCATCGAGATGTCTTTGGACTTGCATCGGCAGCGCTTTCTATGGGGAATTGCATAGGTCGTCCAATATCGAGTGGCGCTGGGCCAATCAGACGTTTGGCGGCGTAGCGGTTGCGCAAAAGTGACTAGCGGCGACTCGCAAATGGAGGCTATGGTTGCAGCCGGGAGAAACGACGTGGAACTTAACGACATGGCGGGCGAGGCGCGCCCGGAACGACCCGCGATCGATTTCGGGCGCGGGAGCCGGGAGCAGACCCAAGGCGGCACGGGCCCCAGGGCGCCCGTCTTCGAGATCGCGACAGCGCGGCGAGCCCCGCGGAAAGGCGCCAAGGCGAGCTGATCGACGCCAAGCTGCTCGGGGGCTGAGCCGGGTCGAGCCCAGGTCCGCCCCACTGAGCGGCCACCGTGGGTGCCCGAAATGGACGAGGGGCAGGGCCTGACCGTGAAGCGCTACCAATTGTTCTGCCTGGACGACCGGGACAACATCGTCCGATCGGAGGACTTCGAGGCGGACAACGACGCCGAGGCGACCGCAAAGGGCGCGATACATTGCGGCGAGCATTGGGTTGAGCTCTGGGCAGACAACCACAGGGTGAGCAGGTTTCGACCCTCGGCTCACGCCCCGGCTTTCCGGCGACGGTGACTGCGCAATCCAGCGGCGCCAATGACCAGATTTCACGCGCGCCGAATCAGGGCTCCAGTTGTTCGCCGGAGCATTCAGCAGAGGGCCATGCTCGCGTTCGCTGAAGTGCTTCTGTACCTCTGTGTCCGCGGTTTCCCCGTGGCGGGGGGGGTGCTGTCGACCGACTTGCGTAGAAAGCTGAGCCTTGCCTCGTGACGGGACTGTGATCCAGTCAGTCTGTCAAAGTGAGCCACCCAGTCGAATATAACCGAGCGAACGATGATGAGGGAGACGCTGTTTTCCAATAGAATTTTGTTACTCGGGCTGTCGCTCCCTGACTTCGTGCTTCGCTACACCCCGCCCCACGAAAACAAGGCTGCTTGAAGGCAGCCCGAACCGGGTATAACATTGAAACTGTCGAGCGGCATTCCGTCCAGCCATTCGCGCATAGAACGGAGGTCGATATGCTTCGCCCCATCCACACCGCCATCTTGGTCGCCTCGACGCTGCTGGTCGTCTCGCCGGCGATGGGTTCATGCCCGCCGAAGAAAGGCAAGCCGTGCGTCAACATGCCTCCGCCGAATCATTCGCGCAAAGGGCCGATCATCATTCCAAAACCGGACCAGTTCGCGACCCCGGCAGAGTATCGCGCCGCACTCTCCCAGTATCTTGAGCGAAGCAACCATGACCTCAAGGCAGGCCTGATCACGCGCGAGACGCACAATGCGGAGGTCGGATCGATAAGGGCCGCCATGGGGCGAATGAACATGCCGAAATAGCGGCGTGGACCCGACCTACGCGGCCCTGGTCAAGGACTTCTACGCCAGCTTCTGGTTTGGAATAGTCACCCTTCTGGTGCCGACGCTGGTCGTCTCGGTATTGCTTGCCGCCGCCCTCGCGGGGGCTGCAAAATGGGCAGGAGCCCGCACCGGTTTTCTGTTGTCATTCTGCTTCATCTTCGGCTTTGCGCTGGTGGGAAGCGTGTCCGGAGTGGTCGCGGGATGGACGCTCGAAGGCATCGTCGGCGCGGTGCTCGCCGCAGTGCTCGGCCTCGTGTCGTCGATGTTGGGCTACCTGTTTGGCAAGGCGTCCCTTCGCGCATGGCGTCCGGTCATTCCTTTGGCGATCTCCGCGTTGATGCTGGCTACGCTGGTTGGCCTTCTTCTTGGAGGATCACGCCGCACCCAGGTGCTTGAAGCGAACGATTCCAGTGCCCGCACGAAGACCGAGTATGAACGGATTTACGCGCCCGTGGAGGCGCAGCGTCGCTGGGCGATAACCAAGCGCTGCATCGACGAAAGCTCCAACGCAGCGGACGCGGCCGATTGCGGTTAGCCGCCGCGGTCGAGCGGGGCCGTGCGGTTGCACGTCTCGAAAGGAGGCCGCCAACCGCGGAGACCGGGCGCCCTGGAGATAAAGTCGCTAGCGTTCCGGAACGGCGCTGCAAGATCGGCATTGGCCTCTGCGGGCGCGCCAGCGAATCCCAGGCTGGATGTGCGAGAAATGCGGCACTTGGCCGCGAACGGACGCGCGCCGCCGGGCGGTACCGTTTAGTTGACAGAAAGCCATGTTGACGCGGCTCGCCGGGAGGGACGGTGGCCGTCCAGGCCGTTGCTTCAGAGTGATTGGTCGTGCAGGTTTTTACCGGAACGGAGCTCGCTTCATGGACAGTCTTAGGATCGACATCGGCGAGGGAAGCTGGCTGAGCACTGCCCGCATCGAGATAAGGAGATCCGCAGGCGGTTTCATAATGGTGGCCCAGGACCATAGCCAGATAGTGACTATCGAAAAATCCCGCTGCGAAGGCCCAGGAACTCCGCGAGTGGCTGAACGAGACTTCGGGCGGCTGAACGAGAGCTGCAGGCATGGTCGGACACGCAATCGCCCCCGACACCCCAGCTTCGCGGATCCTCGACGCATTCTGGTGCCGCGGCGGCGGCCAGGGAGTGACACACGATTTTTGCGGTCGAAATCGCCTGTAGCCAAGGAAGGACGACATCCTGCGGGGACCCCTGCGGCTGCGCGGCCGGTGCATCAGCGCCGCGTAACAGATTATCAGTGGCGCGGTCGGCGCTCTGAAGGAGTGAGCGAATGCACGAGAAGCGCCAGATGCGGTCATTCAAGGCAGCGAGAGATATCCCCGGACCGGCCGTTCGCGTTCAGCTCGTCCCCAGGTCTGGAATGACCCAGAACAGGAATTGGCTTAGCCCGGACGCTCGCCTTCGCGCATCTCAGTAAACGAGCCGCCCGTCTCGCGTGGGGCTGATCAAGGTGATCTCGCCGCGATCGGCCAGCGTCTTGGCAAGCCGCACCAACGTCGCCTGAGCGGCGTGGCAGTCTCGCAGCCTGACCGGGCCAACCTCGGAAATCTCGTCCCTCAACAGGTTCGATCTCCTTTCTGTCATTGTCGAGAAGAAGATCGCTCTCAACTCCTCCGATGCAGGCTTGAGCGCCAACGCCATGATTCTCTTGTCCGCACTGCGTACGAGGACATTGATAGCTCCCGGGAGAAGGTTCGCCAGGTCGTCGAACGTAAACATGAGCGAGCGGATCGTCTCTGCCGATTCGGGGACCTGCGCATCCAGCGCTCCCAAGAGCCGCTTCTCGGCTTCTCCGTCGAGGGCGTTGAACAGATCCGCCATGGCCGCGTGCGGATCGGGACGATGGATCGGTGTCAGATTGCTCAGGAATTCGGCCTGGAGCGATCTGTCGATTTCGCCGAGCACTTCCTTCTGGACGGGAAGGGTGCGCAGCATCCTTAACACGACCTCTGCCGCGAGCTCGTGGGGTAATTCCGAAATCAGCCGCGCGGCATGGTCGACGTCGAGCTTCGACAGTATGAATGCGATCGTCTGGGGACATTCCTTCACCAGGTAGGCACCGAGCACATTGTCGGGAATATTCGACAGCTTGTCCCATGTCGTGCGTCCTCGCGGACCGCGAATATCTACCATGACCTCGTGCAGCTGCTCCTGCGAGAGAACGCCTTCGAGGAGGCGTTCGGTCGCGTCGACGGAGCCGCGAACGGTTCCTCCGGCCGCGATCGCCTTGGAGAACTGCGCGAGGATATATTCCACGACGTGCGCCGGCACGGGACCGAGCCTGGCAACGCATGCCGACAGGTCCTTGATCTCCTCCGCGGAAAGATGCCCCCAGATCGGAGCACCATATTCCTTGCCCAGCGCGAGCATGAGGGCCGCCGCCCTTTCCAGCCCGGAGAACTGCTCGAACTCGGGCGGTTCGGCGATGAGGCTGATCATGTTCATCTCGAGAGCTCCAACAGGGAACCCTTCCTGAGGAGATGACAAACGTCGTCGCCGAGAAGCGGCTTCGAGATCAGGAAGCCTTGGCCGGTTGGGCAGCCTCGCTCCTTGAGCCAGCGCAGCTGCGCCAACGTCTCGATCCCCTCGGCCACGAGGTTCAGGCCCAGTTTGGCGGCCAGATCGATCAGCGCCTGAACGATGGCCGCGCTCTCGTCCCCTTCATCGAGTCTGGCTACGAAGGAACGATCAATCTTGAGCACATCCGCAGGAAGGTCCCGCAGGTGCGTCAGCGACGAATAGCCGGTGCCGAAATCGTCGAGGCAGATTCGGATGCCCCTCTGGCTCAGTGCCTTGACGGCGCGCGCGACATGGCCCGCCCCCTCCTCAAAAAGGGCTTGCTCGGTGATCTCGACCTGAATGAGCGGCGTGGGAATGCACCCTAGATCGAGCGCCTCAAGCAGCCGTTCGGCGAAGTCGTCGCCCATG
>JAQGLD010000516.1 GCA_028293055.1 Alphaproteobacteria bacterium | reverse complement strand
ACGCGAGACCCGGTCTTCGCCGGGGTGACGGATGAAGGAACGGCACGAACGCCATGGTGAAGCTGAAGGACGTCTACCCGCTCTACCTCGCCAATGAGGCGCAGCAGCCCAATGCCGACCTCGAGGTCACCGACAAATATAGCGGCAAGGTCGCATTCCGGGTCGCCCAGGCGGACGCGAAGACGATCGACGCAGGCATCGCCGCCGCGGTTGCCGCGGTCGAGCCGATGGCGCGCATGGCGGGCTATGAGCGGCAGGCGGTGCTCCAGCATTGCGTCGACCGCTTCCGGGAGCGCGCCGAAGAGCTGGCCTTCGCGCTCTGCGTCGAGGCCGGCAAGCCAATCAAGGACAGCGAGGGCGAAGTCACCCGGCTGATCGACACGTTCAGGATCGCCGCCGAGGAATCGGTTCGGATCACCGGGGAAGTCCAGCCGCTCGACATCAGCCCGCGCGCACGCGGTTATCAGGGCATCTGGAAACGGGTGCCGATCGGCGCCTGCAGCTTCATCTCGCCGTTCAACTTTCCCCTCAACCTCGCGGCGCACAAGGTCGCGCCGGCGCTCGCCGTCGGCTGCCCGTTCGTGCTCAAGCCGGCGAGCCGGACTCCGCTCGGCGCGGTCATCATGGGCGAGGTGCTGGCCGAGACCAACCTGCCCAAGGGCGCCTTCTCGATCCTCCCGGCGCATCGCGAGGGCGCGGACCTGTTCACCACCGACGACCGGCTGAAACTGCTCAGCTTCACCGGCTCGCCCGCGGTGGGATGGGAGCTCAAGGCGAAAGCGGGGCGCAAGAAGGTCGTGCTGGAGCTCGGGGGCAATGCCGCGGTGGTCGTCGACCACGACGCCGACCTCGACGACGCGGTCGAGCGGATCATCTTCGGAGCCTTCTACCAGTCGGGCCAGAGCTGCATCGGAGTGCAGCGAATCATCATTCACGCCGATATCTACGACGAGCTTCGCGACCGCCTGGTCGCAAAGGCCAGGACTTTGGTCGCCGGCGACCCGCACGATCGCGACACGTTCATCGGCCCGATGATCAGCGAGGGCGAGGCGCGCCGGCTCGACAACTGGATCCAGCAGGCGGTCGAAGGCGGCGCGAAACTGCTTTGCGGCGGCCGGCGCGAAGGCGCGATGCTGGAAGCGACCCTGCTCGACGAGGTCGATCGCAAGTCGGCCCTTTACCGCGAGGAGGCCTTCGGACCCGTTGCGATCCTCTCGAAATTCAGCCGCTTCGAAGAGGCGCTCGACGAGGTCAATGACAGCAAGTTCGGGCTCCAGGCCGGTATCTTCACCCGCGACCTGTTCAAGACGCTCGACGCCTGGGACCGGCTCGAGGTCGGCGGGGTGGTGATCAACGATGTGCCGAGCTACCGGGTCGACAACATGCCCTATGGCGGGGTCAAGGATAGCGGCCTCGGCCGGGAGGGCGTGCGCTTCGCCATGGAGGACATGTCCGAGATCAGGAACCTCGTCATCCGCCGCCGTGATGTCGGCCCGCCACTCCAGGCGATGGGATCGTGAATGGGGTACAATGAGGGCTTTGAGCATTGAGCGTGGAGTCGGACCGGCTCAGATTTTGAGCACGGCGCTCTAAGCCGCGCTCCGGAAGCTCGACGGCCGCCGCACCAGCTTCATCAGCTTGGCGGCAAGCGAGGTGCGGCCGCGAATGCCCGGGATCCACGCCGGGGCGCCCTGCTCGGGCTGCGGTTGATCGGAGTAGAGCTGGAGCGTCTCGGGGAGCCGAGAGCGGAAGACGAGCCGGCTGCGGCCGCGCAAGATGTCCTCGGCTTCGCGCAGCGCGCGAGTCAGATCCTCCTCCGCGAACGGCTTTTCGAGGCAGCCCAAAGCGAGATCGGGCAGGGGGAAGGGCGGCGCCATGCCGGTCGTGAACAGGCAGGCGACTCCGGCGTCGTGGAGCTTTGCGGCGACGCTGAATCCGCTCGTCGCATTGGCGAGCTGGAGGTCCACCAAGGCCAGATCCGGGAGCTGCGCTTCGGCCGCCTCGATCGCGCTCGGCAGGTCGGCGGCGATCGCGGTGACCTGGAATTCGGGGTTGACCTCGATCAGACGCTTGAGCGTCTCGGCGAGCAACGCTTCATCTTCGACGATGAGGATCTTGAGCACTCGGCATTCCCCCGGGCGCCTCTGCGCCACGTCGTGAATGCTGAGCGATCGTCGGCACCCGCGCCACCGGGCACTGGAAGATTTGCGCCGAACGATTCCATTGACGCGCCGAAACGAGCGCAAATGCCGCAATTCGCGGCCTTATTCAGCCGCTTGCATTATCCTCCGAGCGGACCGCGTCGATAAACAGGTCGAGCTGGGCGGTGCAATTGTTGGCGAGCAAGGCCGTGGCCGTGCCGTCCATTCCCGAAGGCGGCTGGGCGAGCGCCCGGAACGTGATGTTCGCCGGAGCCGCCTGGCCCGCCCATCCGAGACGATATTGGGCATGGTCTGCGATCGCGAAGCCATCGGGCCAGGCGAGATTGGCGACTCCGGAATCCCAGCGCAGCTGGCGGCTGGCACCGTCGGGGAGCCTGGTGACGGTCAGCAACCCCGAGGTGGACGGATCGGAGCGCCACAGCCTGATCTTGCTCGGGTCGGCAACGCAGACATTGCTGCTCTTGGCGACATCGACCTCCCAGATCGAGCCCGGACGCGGCGGGCCGCTCGGGACCCCGCGCACCGCGCCGATCCGCGCCCGGCGCTGGAGGACCGGCTCGGCCGACGCAATGCGAGCCGGCGGCGTGACTCCGGCGATGAAATTGCCGGGTCCGCGGATCATGCGGGTGCCGCGGCCGTCGAGGACGATCAGTTCGTCGCTGGCCTTGAGCACGAGCCGGGCATTGTCGGCAAGGCGGCGTCCGGGCGGGAAGCTCCTTGCCGAAGGGCCATCTGCGCGAAGGACGAGGATGTCGGCGCAAGCGGCACCCGCGCTCGCGGCAAGCGCCGCAGCGACGAGGGAGCGCGTAAGGGCGCTATTTCGAACCGAGAACAAAATGACCTCCCGGACCTGCCTGTTTCAGACGATACACCATATTGTCCAGGGCTGCATCCGACTTCTCCGCGGCCAGCGCCTCCATTTCCGCGAGCGCATCGAGATCGCCGCCGTCGAATTGGCGCCATAGCTCGGCGAGCCTGTGCCGTTCCTCGACCGGCATGTGCGGCACCGGCTCCCACACCTCGACCGGAGTGGCGCGGCCGCTGAGCACCACCCGCCCGAGCGGACGGAAGATGTCGAGCGTTGCCTGCTGCTTTGCCTCGAGGCTGACCAGGATCGACGAATGAAGCTGCTTGTTCGCGGATTCGAGCCGCGAGGCCGTGTTCATCCCGTCGCCGAGCGCGGTATATTGGATCCGACCCTCGCCGCCGAAATTGCCGACCACTGCGTCGCCGCGATGGAGGCCGACACGGGTGCAGCCGATCGGCGGCAGATCGTCGCCACCACCGTGTCTGAAAGCCTCTCCCGCCTCGAACATCGCGACCGCCGCCTTGACCGCTCGATCGGCGTCGTCGTCGCGCGCGATTGGAGCTCCCCAGAAGGCGACGACCGCGTCGCCGACGAACTTGTCGATCGTGCCGCCGTGGCGCAGGACAATCTCGCTGAGCAGGTCGAGATAGCGATTGAGCAGGATCGACAATTGCTCGGCGGTGACCGCGTGGCTCAATTTGGTGAAACCCTCGAGATCGGTGAACAGGGCGTAGATCTGGCGCTTCTCTCCCGTAAGGCTCAACCGCTCGGGCTCGCGCAGGATCAGCGCGGCCACGTCGGGCGGCAGATATTTGCCGAGCGCGGACTGGGCGAAGCGCCGCTGTTCCGAGCCTACCGCGCGGGCAGCGACTCCCACCGCGGTGAAGGCGATGATCCAGCCGATCCCCCACCCGATCGCTGGAAGGCCGTACGTGTCGAAATGGAGGCGCTGGAGCTCGAACGGCAGGCCCGCGACCAGCGCGACCTGGACTCCGATCACCAATGCAAGGTTCCAGCCGCGCATGTCGACCAGGCTGGTGCCGGCGCCGGCGAGGACGAAGAAGATCGCAGCGAGCCACAAAGCGAGGTTCGGGATCTCCGCCGGCACCCGGTTGTCGAGCAATTGGGCGAGCATCTGGGCGTGGACTTCCAGGCCCTTCATCCATTTGCCGCTGGTTCGGCTCATCGGCGTGCTGTAATCGTCCTCGTCGTTGATGTTGCCGCCGATCAGCACGTAGCGGCCGGCAATCACGGATCGCAGCGCTTCCGGAAAAGCGGTCACGGTCTGGATCGGCAGGTTGGTGAACACGCCCCGATTGAGGTCGCTGGGCAGCTCGAAATCGATGCTGCGGGTATAGCTGCGGAACTCGGGATGGACCCTCGCCATGCTCGGCGCGAACAAGGGTGGCAGCGAGGGAGGCTGAGGCGGCCAGATGCGGATGACATTGTCGGCCTTGTCGGGCTCGAAATGGATGCTCGACGGTCGCACCGGTCCCGAAGAGGCCTCGCGAAGGAAGCCGCGCAGGAATTCCGCCTGCCAATAATCCATCTGGCTCTCATTCTCGGCATTGGTCGTGTAGCCGATGAAGGTCGGAGTCTTCATGTGCCGGAACGTGTCGATCAGGATCGGGTCCTCGGGCTGCGGCTGGTCGAAGATGATGTCGATTCCGATCGCCTTGGGCCCGAGCGAATCCAAAGCCTTGAGCGTGTCGGACAGCATTTTGCGGTCGAGAGGCGAGCGCTTGCCCAGCATCGCCAGCGTCTGGTCGTCGAACGTGACGAGGACGATCCGCGTATCCTGGTCGACCCTCTTCGCAGCCTGGATGAAGCGCAGGTCATAGAGAGCGCGCTCGGCATCGCCGGCGAGCGGGATCCGATCGTCCCAGGAATAACGGGCAAGCAAGAGCGCGAACAGGATGAACAGGTTCTTCGCGAGCACGCGGACCCGTCCTATCTGCATCAACGATCGCATGAATCGGCTCGGCCGACCAGGCTTCGGTGACTCGGCAGCCATCTCACCCCCCGGTTGGAGAATT
>JAQGLD010000487.1 GCA_028293055.1 Alphaproteobacteria bacterium | reverse complement strand
GAGTGTAATTCGCGGAGAGGCGCAGAGCCTCGGACAGGCGATAGTCCGCCTCGATCTCGACACCGCGGCGCCGGCTTCGGCCGGAGGCATTGGCGGTGCTGGACAGGAAGGTCACCGAATCGAACGTGTCGACGATCTCGTCCCGCAACCGGTTCGAAAATCCGGTCATAGCGAGCGCGAGCCCCGAACGATTCCATCTGATTCCCGTTTCCCAACCCTGCGAACGCTCGGGTTTCAGGCGGGGATTGCCGCGAAACGAGCCTGGGAAGAAGCCGTACAGGTCGTAAAAGGTGGGCTGGGCGATGCCCTGGCCATAGGCGGCGTGGAGCTGGAGGCCCTCGGTCGGCCGGACGATTGCGGTGGCCCGGACCGTGGTCGCGTCGGCGAATGCGCTGAAGGCGTCGTGCCGTAGCGCGAGGTCGGTCGAGATCGCGCTCGACCAGTCGGCCCTCCATTCTCCGACGAGCGCGGTGAGGCGTCGCGATCTGTCCTGATCCGTGCCTCCGAAAAAGCTCTGGTCGCGAGCATGGAAATTCTCCCGTTCATGCTCGACCGCGGCGACCAAATGCTGCCCCCCGACCGCCTTCGAGACCTGCGCGCTGGCGACAAGCCGTTCCCCCGAGGTGCGGTTCAGCGGATTGCCGGCCAGCAGGTTGCGGTTGGTGCTGCCGAGCCAGCTGGCATCCGCCGAGAATTTCCAGCCATCGGTCTCGGCCGCGCCCCAGCCTCGCACCGCCCCGATCCGGTTGCGGGTGATATCGAGCGTCTCCGCACGCTGGAACGTGACCGGATCGAAGCCGTCATATTCGCTCTTGCCCTCGATCCAGTGGCCGACGAGCCCGAGCTCGATCGCGGGGGCCGGCTCGACCACAGCCTTGAGGCTCGCCGAGCGATTGTCGAATCCGTCGCGCTCGCCGCCGTGGCCGACGCTGTCGATGCCGCCACTCGATAGCCAGCCGGCGGACCCGGAAAGGCGCAGGGCGTTCGAGGAGACGGCGAACTGGCCGGCGGCGCGCCCGCTGTCGAGGCTGCCATATTCGCCCAAGGCGCTGACTCCGCTGGCGCGAGCGGAGTCTCCACTCTCGACCGCGACTACGCCGCCAAGCGCCTCCGACCCCCACAGGGCCGATTGCGGGCCGCGCACGATCTCGACCCGCGACAGGGTGTCGCTGGTGAGCAACTCGAATCGGGCCTCGTTGCCGGCAGCGGGATCGTTGAACCGGATTCCGTCGACGAAGAGCAGGGTGTGATTGGCTTCGGCGCCGCGAATTCGGACCTGGGTCTGGGTCCCGCGCGGCCCGGAGGTCGAGACCGACAGTCCCGGCGAGAGGCGGAGCAGGTCCGCCGCCATCGGAAGCGACAGCGCCTGGATCAGGTCGCGGTCGAAAATCGTCGCCGAAGCCGGTGTGTCGGCCTTCGATTCGGGTTCGCGCGAGCCTGTGACGACGATCGGCTCGTCCGGCGTCGATTGCGGCGGAGCCGCGGCCCCGGCGGTGGCGGCGAGCAACAGGATTAGGTGCATTTCTTCCTCCTTGAACGACACGAATGTCGTCTCGGAGGAACCGCCGCGGCACATGCGCGCCGGCGTCGGGGCCTCGCATCGCAGGCTGGACCCGGCCGGATGCGGACGACGGCGGAGGCAGGTCTCCTGGCTTCGCGGGTCAATGCCCGATCTCTCCCTTAAGGAGAGCGGGCTCGCCGCTTACAGTTGCGGGCACAGCGCCGGATCTTCACCGGCTTCCCATTTTCACCGCCCGAAACCGGGCGGCACCTTCGCGTGGCTCCCTGCTATTGCGGTGCAGCACGGCTTGTCAATTATCGGCTTTCGCTTTATGCCGCCCGCTTGCCTTCCGAGAGGCTGGTCGGAACCAGCCAACACCCAGGGAAATCAACGACATGAAGACCGGTACCCACCCAGATTACCATATGATCAAGGTTCAGATGACCGACGGCACCGTGTTCGAGACCCGCTCGACCTACGGCAAGGAAGGCGACACCCTCCAGCTCGACATCGATCCCAAGGTCCATCCGGCATGGACCGGCGGCAAGAGCAGCATGCTCGATTCGGGCGGCCAGGTGGCGCGCTTCAACAAGCGCTTCGGCGGGCTCAGCCTCGGCAAGAAGTAAGGAGAGCGCGCTTGGTCCCGCTGATCGAGACCGAGCGCCTCTACCTGCGCGGCTTCCGCGAAAGCGACCTCGGCGCCCAGGCTTCCACCCTGGGCGATCCCGAGGTCGTTCGCTTTCTCGGCGGCACCCCTTTTTCCCGCGAGGATACGTGGCGCCGCATGGCGACGGCTGCCGGCCTGTGGGGCCTGCTCGGCTATGGTTATTGGGCGGTCGAGCGCAAGGCCGAGGGCGACTTGATCGGCCAGGTCGGATTTTCCGATTTCAAGCGCGATCTTCGCCCCAGCATCGAGAACCTGCCTGAAATGGGCTGGATCTTCGCGCCCCATGGCCAGGGGCGAGGCTATGCCCTCGAAGCGGTGACCGCTGCGCTCGAATGGGCCGATGCCAACCTGCCGGGGCTCGAGATCCCGGCGATCATCGATCCGGGCAATTCACCCTCGATCCGGCTTGCCGAACGCGCCGGGTTCGATTCCAGCGAGGAGGCGCTCTACCGGGACGCGCCGATCCTTCTGCTTCGCCGTCACGCGAAGAGCCGGGTCGCTCCATAGACGAGAGCGGCAACCGCCGCGGAGGCGGGGAGGGTGACCACCCAGGCGATGACGATGTTGCCGGCCAGACCCCAGCGTACCGCCGAAGCGCGTCGCGCTGCACCGACGCCCATGATCGATCCGGTGATCGTATGGGTGGTGGAGACCGGGATACCCAGCCAGGTCGCGGAGAACAGCATGATCGAGCCGCCAAGCTCGGCGCACACCCCCTGCGCCGGAGTCAGCCGAGTGATCTTCGATCCCATCGTGTGGACGATCCGCCAGCCGCCCATGAGGGTGCCGAGGCCCATCGCCGCCTGACAGGCGAGGATAACCCAGAACGGCACGTGAAATCCGCCCTGCAGCATGTGCTGGGAATAAAGCAGGACGGCGATGATCCCCATCGTCTTCTGAGCATCGTTGCCGCCGTGGCCGAGCGAATAGAGCGCGGCGGTGAAGAGCTGGGTGCGACGGAAGATGCGCTCCGCCGAATTGGCATTGGCGCGCATGAACAGCCACGAGATCAGCAGCACCAGCACCAGGGCGACGAACATGCC
>JAQGLD010000426.1 GCA_028293055.1 Alphaproteobacteria bacterium | reverse complement strand
GAACGCTTCGAAATAGCGAAGCAAGATCACCGTGTCGGCGAGATAGGTGAGGTCGACCGGGGATTTCATGTCGCCGACCAGGCCGTGCTGGGCGACGGTCAGCAAGGTCGTCACCCCCTGCCGGTTGAGATATTGAAGCAACTCGTGGAGGTGGAGGATCAGCGACTGCTCCTCGGGCATTGCCGCCTGATAGCCGTTGTGGCTGTCGATCGTCACGGTCCGAGCGCCTTTTTCCTCGACGCAGATCCGTGCCTTCTGGATGAACTCGCCCGGCGAGAGCTCGGCGGCATCGACCTGCTCGATCAGCAGTAGACCCGAATCGACCGCCTTCTGGAGGTCGATCCCGACGCCCATTGCGCGATCGAACAGCAGACCGAGTTCCTCGTCGAAGATGAAGGCGGCGGCGCGCTCGCCGCGGTCGATGGCCGAGACCAGGAGGCTGAGCGCAAGCAGCGACTTGCCGGTGCCGGCGGGGCCTAGGATCAAGGCACTGGATCCGCGCTCCAGCCCGCCGCCGAGCAGATCGTCCAGCTCGGATGATCCGGTCTTCAATACCTCGCGGTCGAAACCGCCGCGATGCTCGGCGGAGACCAGGCGTGGAAACACCGCGAGCCCACCGGTCTGAATCGCGAAATCGTGGAAACCGCCGCGATATTTGTTGCCCCGATATTTGAGTACGCGCAGCCGCCGGCGCTCCGGTCCGTAATTGGGAGACAGCTCCTCGAGCCGGATCACCGCGTGCGAGACGCTATGAACGCTCTTGTCCTCGGTGCCGCCGGTCAGGTCGTCGAGCAAGACGACAGTCGTCCCTGCCTTCGAGAAATAATGTTTCAGCGACAGGATCTGCCGGCGGTAGCGCAGGGAATTCTGCGCGAGCAGGCGAATTTCGGAGAGGCTGTCGAGCACGACCCGGCTGGGCTGCACCCGCTCCACCACTTCGAAGATGCGGCGCGTCGTCTCGCCGAGCTCGAGGTCCGACGAATAGAGCAGGCTCTGCTGCTGCGCTTCGTCCAGCAGGCTTTCGGGCGGCACCAGCTCGAAGATCGTCAGGGGATCGTCGAGCGTCCAGCCGTGCGACGAGGCGCTTGCCCTGAGCTCCTCCTCGGTCTCGGACAAGGTGATGTAGAGTCCTCGCTCCCCCTGGGCCGCACCGTCCATGAGGAATTGAAGCGCGGCGGTCGTCTTGCCGGTGCCGGGATTCCCTTCGAGCAGATAAACCCGGCCCCGGGCCAGGCCGCCCGCCAATATGTCGTCGAGCCCGTCTATCCCGGTTGCCGCTTTGTCTCCCGGTTCCCTCACGCTTCGCTCTTCCTTTCGGGCAAAGGTGCAGCGGAAGCGGCACCCCATATTCTGCTTCCCGGACATATCGTTCCGGGACCACGCTGGTTCCCAAACCGATGCGCCGCAAGGCTGGGCATCGCCTGCCAAACATTGGTGGATCTTCCCAAGGCTCCGTAATCCTGTTGAGCCGATTTCGCCGTCTCGACCGTCAATTTTTCGCAGTTTTCCGACATTTCCTGAACTTGGCACGCGCCTTGTTATGGAAAGGACAACCGCCGCAGGGTGGGGGTGAAGTCAGGATTGAGGGAGTTCCGGAAATGTTCAAGTTCGAAGACATCAAGCACAGCGCCTTCGCCGCTCTGGCGGCGATCGTGCTCAGCGCGACCATGATCGCAGCGGCCGTCGGACCGGTGCGGGTCGCCGACCACGCGGCCTCCGCAGCGCAGGCCTGAGGCTGAAATGGCGATGACCGAGACCATCCATGTCGGCCGCGAGGCACTCGTGCCGATGCCGCCGCCCCGGCCCCGGCCGTCGCGCACAGTTTCGCCGCCGCGCGCGCCGCGTCAGTCCAGGGAGTTTCTGCCGATGAGCATCTTTTCCCGGACGCGCGATATCGTCGCCGCCAATTTCGGAGACCTGCTCGACAAGGCCGAGGACCCCGCCAAGATGATCCGGATGATGATCATGGAGATGGAGGAGACTCTCGTCGAGGTGCGTTGCTCGGCGGCCCGCCGGATCGCCGACCAGAAAGAAATGCGCCACCAGATCCAGCGGCTCGAAAGGCTCCAGGACAGCTGGATGGAGAAAGCGGAACTGGCCTTTTCCAAGGGCCGCGAGGATCTGT
Organism: Alphaproteobacteria bacterium; assembly: GCA_028293055.1. GTDB lineage: Bacteria > Pseudomonadota > Alphaproteobacteria > Sphingomonadales > Sphingomonadaceae > Allosphingosinicella. The sequence continues at coordinate 1,470 of JAQGLD010000426.1, read as the reverse complement.
CGCGCGCCGCCCTGGTCGAGAAGCAGAAGCTTGCGGGCACCGCTGCGAGGCTGCAGGCCGAGATCGAGGCGCTCGACGATGCGATGCGCGCATCGGAAGTCGACATTGCCAGGCTCCAGGCCAAGCTGCGCGAGGCCCGCAACCGCCAGTCCGCGATCCAGAATCGTTTCGACAACGCGCAGGTCCGCGCTCGGACCTTGGAGATGGTCGGCAGTGCGAAGGTCGACGACGCCTTTTCGCGCTTCGACCTGCTCGAGCGCCGCGCCGACCTCGCCGAGGCTCATGCCGACGCCTTGATGCTCGGAATGCCGGCAAGGACCCTGGACGAGGAGATTGGCGAGCTGCGCACGGCCGAAAGGGTCGACGCCGAGCTGGCGGCACTGAAGGCTCGCCGCATGCCGTTGAGCGCGGAGAGCTGAGATGATGGACGCGATCGTTCCCCTGGCCGGAGTGGCCATGGTGTTCATCGGATTTCCCTGGGTCGTTGGCCATTACGTGGCGCAGATGCGGCGCAGCGGGACCCTCACGCGAGAGGACGAGAACCTGCTCGACGAGCTTCACGAGCTCGGTCGACGGCTCGATGAAAGGATGTGCTCGATCGAGCGGATCCAGACTGCGGAGAACCCCAATTGGCGGTCCGCCGGCTGCGATCCGGCACCGACGGCCATCGAAGCTGACAGCGACAATGAAAGACTGAGGAGGATCAAATGAGACGGGGCAGGACTTTCTATCTCGACCGCCGCAACGGCAAGGTGATGGGCGTATGCGCCGGCATTGCCAATCAATTCGGCTGGGATGCGACCCTGGTGCGAGTCGGCCTGGTGCTGCTCACCCTGGCGGGCGGCTTCCCCTGGACAGCGATTGCCTATGGAATCGTCGCCTGGATCGGCAAGCCACAGCCCGAGACCCGCTATGGCCTGGACGATCCGATGCCGTCGCGCGGCTCGGTACGAGAGGCACGCGATTCGATGCGCGAGATCGATCGCCGGATGGCGGAGGTCGAGACCTTCGTCGCCACCTCCAACGCCAGCCTGGCCCGAGAGATAGAGAGCCTGCGCTGACCGGCGCCCCGAACGAAATTCGAGCAGAGAGGAAAGCAGAGATGACCGATCCGCTGACGATGATGGTCCTGGCCGGCTTCGGCCTTACCGGGCTCGCAATGGTGATGGCGGCTGCGCTCAAGGGCTGGCAGGGCTGGCTCGAGCTCAAGCGGCTCGAGCTGAGCGGCGCCCCGGGCCAGACCCGCAACGCCGGCCCGGCCGAGCGAATCGAGATGGCCGACCTCAAGGAACGCATCCGCAAGCTCGAATCGCTCGCCGCCTGCATCGACCTTTAGGGACCCGGCGGCGCAGGGCACGGGGGACGCTGGCCTAGGGAACCAGCGTCTCCATCTTCGTCTTTCCGCCCGGGCCGACTCGCCAGATCCCGCCATAATCCGAATCGAGCAGGGCCTTTGGTCGCACTCCGCCG
>JAQGLD010000043.1 GCA_028293055.1 Alphaproteobacteria bacterium | reverse complement strand
CGATCAACTTTGACTGCATCAAAGTTGGCGCTCCAGGATGTTGAGATGCCGCATTTTCCGGGTCATCAGTCGGTACCGACTGACTTGAAAATGCTTTACCGCGCCAATGCCTCGATCGCTCGTCCGGAGTCCGGACAGCCTCGTCGATGCGTTGGACAAAGGCCTCGGCCCCGAGCACGGCGCCGTACGACTGCACTTCTATCCGTTCGGCGGTCTCGAAAGACCGTGACCTGGATCAACGACTATAGCCGCGCACACTGACCGCGACGGCGCTTGGGAGCATCGAATTTTGGGCGCGACCTACACGCTTCGCCTGCAATGCCCCGATCGACCCGGGCTTGTCGCCGGTGTCGCAGGGTTCCTGGCGGAGCGCGGCGGCAACATCCTCGACGCGCAACAGTTCGATAATTGGCTGAACGACCGCTTCTTCATGCGGGTCACCTTCGCCCCCGGTGCCGGCGGATCGCTCGAGGGCCTGCGCGAAGGCTTCGCTCCAATTGCCGAGCAGGCGGGAATGGCCTGGTCGCTTCGCGACGAGGCCGTTCCAAGGAAGGTCGTGCTCATGGCGTCCAGATGGGATCATTGCCTTGGCGATCTGCTCTATCGCACCCGCCTCGGCGAACTCCCCATGGATATCGTCGCGATCGTGTCCAATCACCCGCGCGAGGTGCTGCACACCTCGCTGATCGGCGACATCCCTTATCATCATATGCCGGTCACCAGGGAGACCAAGACGCAGCAGGAAGCCCAGGTCAAACGACTGATCGACGAGAGCGGCGCGGAGCTGGTGGTGCTGGCCCGTTACATGCAAATCCTGTCCGACGACCTCGCGACATTTCTTTCCGGGCGTTGCATCAACATTCATCACAGCTTCCTGCCCGGCTTCAAGGGCGCGAAGCCCTATCATCAGGCCCACGCACGAGGCGTGAAGATGATCGGCGCAACCGCGCATTACGTCACCGCCGAACTCGACGAGGGGCCGATCATCCATCAGGACGTGGAGCCGATCAGCCACACCGACACTCCGGACGATCTCGTTCGCAAGGGCCGCGACATCGAACGCCGGGTTCTGGCGGAAGCGGTACGCCTGCACCTGCAGGACCGTGTCTTCATCGATGGGCCGCGCACGGTCGTGTTCCGGAGCTGATGCTTGGCGCATTCCGGTCGGGGGGCGAGGGCCCCGGCGCGCGGCCTATGCCTTTTCCCCAGCGCTGGAAGGGGAGGTCAGGGACGGAAGGACAAGCGGCCTCGACGTTCGGCAAAGCGCCGGCCCGCTTCGCCGCGAACGAGCCGATCGTCATATTCGCCGACAAGCGGCGCTCCCGACAGGCGCGGCAATTCTGCGGCTCCTTCAGCGGCCGAGCCCTGTTCAGCGGTAAACAGCAGAATTCGGCTTTGCGCCCGCGCCGACCTGGGCGACTCCACCTCGACGATGATGTTGGAACAGAAATGACGGCTGTAGCGGCCGGGCCGCTCCAGGAATGCGGCAAGGATCGCAGCGCGTCCAGCGATGGGTTGGTCGGCTGCCGATGGGCGAGCCATGATCCCATCCGCCTCGTACAGCGCCGCAACCTCTTCCCAGCGTCCGGCATCGACGAGATTGGCGTAGTTCGAGATCAGCCTGCTGCAGGCCCATTCGATCTGCAATTCTTCCTGCTCGGTCACCGCTTCGTTCCTTCCCGGCCTGGCATGGCGCGTCGTGCATCCTCGGGCCCAGCCCGGTCGATGTCACCTGGATGCGTCATGCCCTGTCGAAATCGGGCTCCGCGACAGGCGTCAAATCTCGCCCAACTGCAACACCGCTTGGCGGCTCCGGTGACGACTACCCGCACCGGGCGGCCTTCAGGCGCGGACGACCTGCTGGTCGAGCGCGCCGAACAGCGGTGCGCCTTCCGGGCTGCGCGCCTCCATGCGGATGCGATCGCCGAAGCTCAGGAAGCCGGTGCGCGGCGCGCCATGGTCGATCATCTCGATTCCGCGCCGTTCGGCGACGCAGGTCGACCCCGCCGCGCGGTGATCCTGGTTCGAAACCGTACCCGAACCGATGATGGTGCCCGCGGCTAGCGATCGGGTGCGCGCGGCGTGCGCGATCAGCTCGTGGAATCCGTACGCCATCTCGCGCCCGTCGGGGCGGCCGAACGCCTCGCCGTTCCATGTCACCTCGAGTGGCAGGCACACGCGCCCCTCCTGCCAGGCATTGCCCAGCGCATGGGGCGCGACGGCAACCGGCGCAACGCTGCACGCGGGTTTGGCCTGGATCCAGCCGAACCCCGTCTTCATCTCGATCGGCGCGAGCGTTCGAAGCGACCAGTCGTTGATCTGCACCACCAGCTTGATGTGCGCCATCGCGTCGGCCGCCGAAATGCCCATCGGCACGCTATCGGTAATGATGCCGAACTCGCCTTCGAAATCGATGCCGTCATCTTCGGTTGGAAACGGTACGTCCTCGCGAGGGCCCAGGAACTGGTGGGACATGCCTTGGTACATCAGCGGCAAATCACTCTCGATCGGCGGCATCTTGAACGCGCGCTGCATCAGCGCGCCGTGCGAGGGGAAAGCGGAGCCGTCGAGCCATTGCCAGGCGCGGGGCAGGGGTGCTGCCATCGCCTCGGCGCGAAACGCACGCGCGCCCTCCGCCCGGCCCTCGTTCAGGGCCGAATACAGGGCTTCCAGGCGCGGGGCTGTCTCGTCCCACTGGTCGAGCGCGTCCTGGAGCGTCTCGGCGACGGCCGATGCATCGGCGACTTGCGAGTGGTCGTGCGAGACGACGACCAGCCGGCCGTCACGGTCGTCGCTGCGTTGGGTTCCAAGTTTCACTGCCCGACGCTCAGCTCAGACCGTCGGCGAACTGGCCGTCGATCAGGATGAAGGCGATCCGGCAATTGCGGTCCGTGCGATTGGCCCAGCCGTGATTGGTGCCGCGCTGGATGACGATGTCGCCGGCGCGGACCACGGTCTCGCCCTCGTCCATGATCAGGACGAGCTCGCCGTCGAGGACGATGCCGTAATCGACCGTCTGCGTGCGGTGCATATAGGCGTGCCGTGCATTCTGGGCGACTGCGCCCGCGGCGCCGACTTCGGCGAAATGCGCCTCTCGTTCCGCCTGGGTGAGCTCGTTGAGGTTATCGCCTTCGGGCGGGATATCGAGCACCCGAATGCGCGTGCCATTCTTCGGCGGAGCGAGGATGATGCCTTCCTCCCGCGGCTCGCCCGAAGCACGATCGATCGGGGCCGGGGTGGCCCGCGTGTTCCATACCTCGTAGAACATCGGACCCGTCTCGCCACCGATACGCTGCACGCGTGGCGGCGGCCGGTCCTCCTGGATGATGGCGCGGCCTTCCTGATCATGGCCGGTAACGATGCGGCGAAACGGTGCTTGCACTATTCTCTCCTTCAGGCGGGCTCCACCTCGACCGGCAGGCTTGCGATCGCGTGGAGTGTATTGTTGAGTCTTCGCTTGGGCTCACCGGCCAGGCGGATGCTCTTCACCCGCTTCAGCAAAGCCGCGAGCACCAGTTCAGCCTCCAGCCGTGCGACCATCTGGCCGAGGCACTGGTGGATGCCGAAGCCGAAGCCGACATGGCCGCCAAGCGGCCGGTCGATCGCGAAACGGTCGGGATCTTCCCACTTGCGCGGGTCTCGATTGGCGGCGGCGAGGAAGAGCAGGACTTTCGAGCCCGCGGGGATGGTAACGCCGCCGACTTCCACAGCCATCGTCGTCGTTCGGAAGAACGTCTGCACGGTGGAATCCCAGCGCAGGCTCTCCTCGAAGGCGCGCTTGACGAGGTGGGGGCGCTCGCGAAGCTTCTGCCATTCGCCGGGGAAGGACGCGAAAGCCAGCATCATATGGCCGATGCCGTTGACCGTCGTGTCGACGCCCGCGGTGAGGAAGGAGCGGACCAGCCGCTCGGCCTCATCGGCGCTGCATTCGCCGCGATCGGCCGCTTCATAGACCGCCATGCCCCAGCCGCCCTCGCTCAGATTTTCACGCTTGCAGGCCTTGGCCACCCATTCGGCCGCGTCACCGGCTTGTTCGTTGCCGCGGTCGAAAATGGCGTTGCGCGGGCCGAAGGCGTTGAACACGGCGGCGGCATAGGCAAGCAGCTTTTCCCGTCCTTCCACTGGCACTCCGATCGTGTCGGGGAAGACGAGCATCGGATAGGTTTCACCAAGCTCCGCAACCGCATCGAAGCGCCTTTGCTCGACCAGCCTGTCGGCGAGCGCTTCGGCGCGCTCCTGCCAGACCGGCCGGATCGCCTTCAGCGCCTGCCAGGAAACGATGCGGTTCATCAGGCCGCGCGTGCGGTCGTGCAACGGCGGATCGGCCTCGAGTAGAAGCGATGGCGGACGCCACGGAGTTTCGGCGGCGAAATCCGACAGGCCCACGCCCCGGCCGGAACAGAACGTCCCGTAGTCGCGCAAGCCCGCCTGAACCTCGGAGAAACGGGCCATGCCATAGGCCTGGATCGGCTCCAGCCAGACCACTGGGCCCGCCTCCCGCAGCGCCTGATGCTGGGCATAGGGATCGGCGAGGAACGCCTCGTCGAACGGATCGATGGAGAGGCGCGGCGCGAGCAATTCAGGCCGTCTTTCCGCCCAAGGTGTCGGCGAACCAGTCGGCGATATAGTCGCGGCCGAAGCTCATATTGTCGGCGCCGACATGCTCGACCCCGCCCTCGCGGGCCGTGAAAATCTTGAGCTCGCAGCGCGGAGAGTTGACCAGCTGGTCGAAGCTCTGATGGGCGTAATCGAGCGCGATCTGGCGGTCCTTCTCGCCATGGGTGACGAGGAAGGGGACCTCGATCCGCTCCATTACCCCGTCGAGGGTCATGCCGGCCGCCTTGGCGAAGAAATCGTCCATGTCGGTCGCTCCGAACACCCACGTCACATGCGCCCAGTAATGGGGCACGGGATTTTCGCCTTCCCGATTGAGCCTTTTCTTTTGGACCTCGGCCCAATTGTGATTGGCGCCCCAGACCGCCCCGGCGGCGAAGCGCGGCTCGAAGGCGACCGCCCGCGGCGCGTAATAGCCGCCAAGCGAGATTCCGGTCATGCCGATGCTTTTGGCGTCGACGAAATCCTGCGTTTCCAGCCAGTCGACCCAGGCCGAGGCCCAGAGCTCGCTCTCATGGGTGGCCGGGATCTGGTGAAGCCGCAGCGCCTCGCCGGTGCCGGGCTGGTCGACGCTGAGCGTCGAGATGCCGCGCCTGGCTAGGGCCTGCGGAAGCCAGCTGAAATAGAGCAGTTCCTTGGTGCTATCGAGGCCGTTGCAATAGATGACCACCGGCTTGGGCCCGTCGCCGGGGGCGCGGGTGAGTAGCGCCGACAGCGTCTTGCCCTGATAGGCGATCTCGACCCGTTCGACATTGTCGCCGGCAAAGCTTGTGCCGCGCGCGAAGGAGTCCAGCGCCTTGGCATAGGTTTCCGCCCGTCCCGGATGGCCCTGGCCCTGCATACGCTCCGCAACGGTGTAATAGAGACTCGCGCGCTTCAGTTTCTCGCCAGCGGAAAACAGCCGGCCCCTCGCCTCGTCCTCGTCGGCGAGCCCGGCGAGCTTGTCGGCCATGGCAACCCATTGCTTCATGAAGGCGGGCGTGCCGGCGTCCGCGCCGCTTTCGGCCGCGTCCTTGATCGGCTGGCACATGTCGACGATCTCGCCGATCTGCGCGCCGCTTTCGAGCGCGATGGCGAG
>JAQGLD010000371.1 GCA_028293055.1 Alphaproteobacteria bacterium | reverse complement strand
GGCGCCAAGGAGCTCGGCTATGCCGATACCGGCGCGATGTGGCGCTCGGGCTACGACATGCCGGCCGACGATTTCGCGAAGATGACCGACCGCCTGTGGGGGCAGGTCAAGCCGCTCTACGACCAGCTCCATTGCTACACTCGCAACAAGCTCAACCAGAAATATGGCGATGCGGTCCAGCCGAAGACCGGCCCGATCCGCGCCGACCTGCTCGGCAATATGTGGGCGCAGGAATGGGGGAATATCTACGATGTCGTCGCGCCGGCGGGCGCCGGCGACATCGGCTACAACCTCGCCGACCTTCTCGCCGCGAAGCAATATGATCCGGTCCGGATGGTGAAGACCGGGGAGGGCTTCTACACCTCGCTCGGCTTCGCGCCGCTGCCGGCAAGCTTCTGGGAAAGGTCGCAGATCGTCCGGCCGCGAGATCGCGAGGTGATCTGTCACGCCTCGGCCTGGGACATCGACAACCAGGCCGATCTGCGGGTCAAGATGTGCACCAAGGTGAATGCCGACGATTTCGTCACTATCCACCACGAGCTCGGCCACAATTTCTACCAGCGCGCCTACAAGGGACAGCCCTTTCTCTACGAGAATGGCGCCAATGACGGTTTCCACGAGGCGATCGGCGACTTCATCGCTTTGTCGGTCACTCCCAATTATCTGGTCGGCCTCGACCTGCTGCCTCAGGCCAAGGTCCCTTCGCCGGACAAGGATATCGGCCTGCTGCTCCGCCAGGCAATGGACAAGGTCGCCTTCCTGCCGTTCGGCCTGCTCGTCGACAAATGGCGCTGGGGCGTATTCAGCGGCCAGATCGCTACCGGCGACTATGAGAAGGGCTGGAACGATCTGCGGCTGCGCTACCAGGGCATCGTGCCTCCGGTGCCGCGCACCGAGCAGGATTTCGATCCGGGCGCCAAATATCACATTCCGGGCAACACGCCTTACGCGCGCTATTTCCTCGCCCGCATCCTCCAGTTTCAGTTCTATCAAGCGGCGTGCAAGCAGGCGGGCTGGACCGGGCCCCTCCATCGCTGCTCATTCTACGGCAACAAGGAAGTCGGCCGGCGGCTCGACGCGATGCTGTCGATGGGCGCGTCCAAGCCCTGGCCGGACGCCCTCCAGGCTTTCACCGGCTCTCGCGAGATTTCAGGCGAAGCGATGATCGAATATTTCCGGCCGCTCATGGCCTGGCTCAAGCAACAGAATAAGGGTCGGCAATGCGGATGGTCCGCCTGATCCGGATGCCGGCCTGACCACCGGCGGCGCCGACACGGCGGGCGAAGCGTTGGACGCGCGAACCCTGATCGAGTGGAGATTCGAATGAAGCCGATCGCAATCGGCCTGCTTGCGCTGGCAATTGCGGCGCCGGCGAGAGCGCAGGTTCCCTGGAACCCGCGCGCGCCGGAAAACAACCAGCTCTTTTCGGCCTTCAGCGAAGCGACGGTCGGCACCGTGCTGTCGGACATTCGGGCCAGATATCAGCGGCAGCCAGGCGATCCGGCGCGGCCGATCATCGTCGCGACCTTTCCCAACGGAAAACGCGCGGTCGTCTCCTTGCTCGCCTGCACTTCGAACGGCTCCGCCTGCAAGGCGCTTGGAATTCAGGCGAGCTGGAATCCACCGGCCGGAGCTCCCGCTGCGCAGCTCGTCCAGGCGGTCGAGCGCTTCAACCAGCGTTATTCCTTTTCGAAGGCCTATCTCACCGCGGCCGGGCGTCCGGCGCTGCAGCGCTACCTCACCGCCGATTACGGCTTCATCCGCGGCGATCTCGCGGTCAACCTGCTCGTCTTCGCCGATCAGGAGGAAAAGTTCATGGCCGAAGTGCTGCGCCCGCTGGTCAAGCCGTAGGCATCACGACGCGAGGATTATTTGTCTTCGCTATCCTTGTGCTTGCACGCATTGGCTGCCTCGCAGGCCGTGATCGCGCTCTTGAGCACCGAGTTGATCGGCCTGCCGTCGGCGTTGGCGTTTCGCCGGGCGAGCGCTCGCGCGCCGAGATAGGCGCCGGCCGAGGCCGCTGCGGCTCCGCCGACGATGGCTGCGGCGGCGAGAGGCCTTCGCCGAACTTCCTCGGCGAGCTTCAGGGCAGCCGATTTGGGCTCGTCGTCCGTGCTGGTCGGCTTCGCCGCCATAATCGCGCTCCCGAAATCCTGCTGCTTGGGAAGATTACAACGCCTCTGTTAACCAAGCGTTGCCGCTGATCGACGGGTCGGGACGTATGAGCGATCAGAGCCGTTCGAGCATATAGTCGGCACTGCTCACGTTGAACGCGCCCGGTTCCTCGATGTTGAGCTGCTCGACGACACCGTCATTCACGACCATCGAGAAACGCTGGCCGCGCTGGCCGAGGCCGAACCGGCTTCCGTCCATCTCGAGCCCGAGCGCTTTGGCGAAGTCGCCATTTCCGTCGGCGAGCATGGTCACCTTGCCGACCGCGTCGGCGCTCTCGGCCCAGGCCTGGAGCACGAAGGCGTCGTTGACCGCGGTGCAGGCGACCTCGTCGATTCCCTTGGCCTTCAGGGCGTCGACCTTTTCGACGAAGCCCGGCAGATGGCGAGCCGAGCAGGTCGGAGTGAACGCACCGGGCACGGAGAACAGCGCCACCCGGCGTCCCTTGAAGAAGCTGTCTCCATCGACCGGTTGAGGCCCGTCCGGGCTCGCCTTGACGAAATTCGCGTTGGGCAGGCGATCGCCGACACCGATAGCCATTGTTCCGGTCCTCCTGGATGGTTTCGGCGCGGTCTAACAGCCGCGGACGGCTCGCGAAAGGGGCGCGACGGGGCGTGCGTCCGGCCGCAATGGTCCGCCCGGCCCCTGTGTCATCCTGCGACGGATCGGCTGGACACTCGTGACGGCTCTTGTCGCGGTGCGAAGACTCATGGTAAAACCTTGATTAAGCATCTGTATCGGCGAGGGGCTGAGGATGCCGGACACAGTTGGGAGCGGTGGATGCTGGCAATGTCACTCAGGGAGGAACGGGCGGTTGCCGAGGGCCTGTCCCCGGCCATAGCCTGGCCGACCTTGCGCCTCGCCATCCTGCTCCCGCTCTCGCAGGGCTGCCTGATCGCTCTCGCGCTGACCGGCATCGTCCCGATCTGGCTGGTGATCCTGCCTTTGGGCTACATCCATTTCGCCTATTACACCCTCGTTCACGAGAGCATTCACGGCAATGTGATCCGCCGGGCCGACCGCAGCTGGATCCACCAGCTGCTGGGCTGGTGGGGTGCGCTCAACATGATGACCAGCTATCCGGCGCTCCGTCGCATCCATCTGCTGCATCACCAGCACACCAACACGGACAATGATCCGGACTACAATCTCTGCCATGGGCCTTTGTGGAAGAGCATCGGCCGGGTGGTCATGCTCCGCACCCTGCTGCTGCTGCCGCTGCCGATCGTGCGGCTGGTCCCGGCGGCCGCTTATACGATCAAGAGCGCCCGGCTGACCCCGGCCGAGATGCGTACTCATGCCATCACGGTCACCGCGCTTCAGCTGGCTTTCTGGGTCGCGATCGCGCTGGGCTACGCCGAGGTCGCCCTGCTCCTCTATTGGGTGCCGATGATGATCGGGCTCGTCCTGCTCAACATCTTCTTCCAGTGGCTGCCGCACGTGCCGTTCGATAAGACCGACCGTTACGGCAAGGCCCGGGTCTACATGCCGTTCGCCCAGCGCCTGCTGCTCGGCCAGAACCTGCATCTCGGCCACCATCTCTGGCCGTCGGTTCCATTCTTCAACTACCGACCGCTCAACGATCGACTGCGGGTGCAATATGAAAGCGCCGGAGCGAAGCTCGACGCCTTCCTGCCGACCGATCGCTGGCGGCCGCGCGCGCCCGCACAGTCCGCCCCAGTGGAAGCCTAGGCTTCGACCCGCCGGGCCCCACTTTCCGGCTGTTGGCTCAAGGACAGACCCTAGCCCCGCTCCGGCCGGCGCCCTATAGGCGGGTCCATGGACGAGCCGAAATATCTCTCGGGTCAATTGCTCCTGGCCATGCCCGGAATCGGAGACCCACGCTTCGAGAAAGCCGTGATCGCGATGTGCGTCCATGACGAGAATGGCGCGCTCGGCATCGGCCTCGGCCGGATCGTCCCGCGCATCGGATTCCATGAGCTGCTGCGCCAGGTCGAGATCGAGCCGGGTAGCGCTCCCGACGTAGCCATCCATCTCGGCGGACCGGTCGAGCCGCAACGCGGATTCCTGCTCCACACCCCCGATTGGGGCGGCGAGGAGAGCATTCACGTCGGCGATCGATGGGTGCTGACCGCAACTCTGGATATCCTTCGCGCCATCGCTGAGGGCAGGGGCCCGAGCCGCTGGATCGCCGCGCTCGGCTATGCCGGCTGGGGTCCGGGCCAGCTCGAAGGGGAATTGTGCGGCAATGGCTGGTTCGCGACTCCCGGAAACGAAGGCCTGCTCTACGATTCCGATGTCGGATCGCGCTGGGCCGCCGCGTTCCGAGGCGCCGGTGTCGATCCGCGGCTTCTGACGTCGGATTTCGGCACCGCTTGAGTCATAAGCTGCGAAATAAGTCGTCGGCACCAAAGGCTTAACCATCTCCTGATACCAATCCCCAATGGCCTGGTGAGAGCTTCGGACTCGGCCGCTCTGCCCGTGAGCGGCCCTGTGTGGACATCACAGTGTGTGTTTTGGGGGAGTGGACAATGACCGGATATGTTTTGAAGGCCGCATTCGCGGCCGCGATGAGTCTCGCCTCGGCCCAGCCTGCCGCGGCGGCTTGCTGGAACACGCAGCAGGCGGCGGCCGCCAAGGTACGGGATCTCCAGTCCCGGCTGATGGTTGCGACCCTGCGCTGCCAGGCGATGGGCTACGACGTCTCGCCAGCCTACAATCAGTTCGTCCGCGCGAACCGGGACACGATTCAGGCTGCGAACGGCCTGATCAAGGCCCAGTTCGCGACGGCGAGCGGTGGCGACGGCGAGCAACTCTATGACAGCTTCGCCACTGCGCTGGCCAACGCTTATGGTGCTGGCCAGACCAATAGCGACATCTGCCGCGATACCGAATCCGCCGAGCAGGAAGGGGGCCAGGCTGCGGGCGACGTCAGCCTGCTGCTCGCCCTCGCCGATCGCCTGGGCCCGCCGCCGGCCTTGCCCGGCGGCACCTGCCCGATCACCTTCTCGCAACGATAGGACGCTTCGAAAGTCACATATAAAGATATCTTTATATTTGCATCTGGGGGCGGTTGCGGCTAAATCGAAGCCACGCGACCGCCCCCTTCTTTGCGGCGGTCCTTTTCATTTCAGGAGACCGCTTGTGGCGACCCAGCCCCAGACCAGCTTTGACGATTATGTGATCGCGGACATCGGACTTGCCGATTTCGGCCGCAAGGAAATCGAGATCGCCGAGACCGAAATGCCTGGGCTGATGGCGTTGCGCGACGAGTTCGGAGCGTCCAAGCCGCTCAAGGGGGCGCGGGTCACCGGCTCGCTCCACATGACGATCCAGACCGCGGTGCTCATCGAGACGCTGACCGCGCTCGGCGCCGATGTCCGCTGGGCTTCGTGCAATATCTTCTCGACCCAGGACCACGCGGCCGCTGCGATCGCAGCGAGCGGCGTCCCGGTCTTCGCCATCAAGGGCGAGACGCTCGAGGAATATTGGGATTATGTCGACAAGATCTTCGAGTGGCCGAATGGCGAGACCTGCAACATGATCCTCGACGACGGCGGCGATGCCACGATGTTCGCGCTCTGGGGCGCCCGCATCGAGGCGGGCGAGACTTTTCCGGCCGCGACCAATGAGGAAGAGGAGGTCTTCCAGGCCACGGTGCTTCGCCGCATCAAGGCCTCGCCGGGTTTCCTGACCAAGACGGTCGAGGCGATCCGCGGCGTCTCCGAAGAGACCACCACCGGGGTCCATCGTCTCTACGAGCTCGCCAAGCAGGGCAAGCTTCCCTTCCCGGCGATCAACGTCAACGACAGCGTCACCAAGTCCAAGTTCGACAATCTCTACGGCTGCCGCGAGAGCCTGGTCGACGCGATCCGCCGCGCCACCGACGTGATGCTCTCGGGCAAGGTCGCCTGCGTCGCCGGCTTCGGCGATGTCGGCAAGGGCTCAGCCGCTTCGCTGCGCCAGGGCG
>JAQGLD010000358.1 GCA_028293055.1 Alphaproteobacteria bacterium | reverse complement strand
AGATCACCCTGCTGATCGCGAGCTGGAGGGCGATCTTCTTCGGCCTGTCAATTTTCGCAGCCGTGATGCTGGCCTGGTCGGTGATCCGCCTGCCCGAGACGCTCCACCCGGGATTCAGACGGCCCCTCTCCGCGTCGGCGATCCTCGAGGCGGCCCGCGAAACCGTCACCAACCGCCAGGCGATAGGCTATACGTTCGGCTTTACCCTGATGATGGGCGCCCTGATGGGCTATGTGATGTCGATCCAGCAGATCGTGTTCGACGTCTTCCGCCGCCCCGAGCTGATTGCCGCCACGTTCGCCGGAGTCGCCGGACCGATGGCGCTAACTTCCTATCTCAACTCGCGGCTGGTCGAGCGGATCGGCACTCGGCGAATCGCCCATGCCGGCCTTTGCGCCTTCACCCTGTTCAGCCTCGTCCATCTCGGCGTGGCCTATGGCGGGCGCGAGACCCTGCCCCTGTTCATCCTGCTCCAGGCGCTGACCATGGCCTGCTTCGGGCTTTGCTCGGCCAATTTCGGAGCGATCGCGATGCAGCCGATGGGGCACATTGCCGGCACCGCCTCCTCCGTGCAGGGCACGATCGGAACGATCGGCGGAGTGCTGCTGGGTTCGCTGGTCGGCCAGAGCTTCGACGGCACCACCGTCCCGCTCATCGCGGGATTCAGCGGCTACGGCCTGATCGCCCTTCTGGTCGTGCTGACCACCGAGCGCTGGAAAATGTTCGGACGGCGCCCGCCCGACCAGCGGACAAGGGCACCGATCGCTTGAACGATCGATGCCCTCTATCCTCGAGCCGGTAGGGAGGGAATGACTCCTAGAGATCGTCGTCCGGGCTCGGTCCGGCCATCAGCGCCTCTGCGACCTCGTCGGTCTTGCCCCGGATGGCGCGTTCGATTCGCTCCGCGACATCCGGATTCTCGTTGAGATAGGTCTTCGAATTCTCGCGACCCTGGCCGATCCGGATCGAGTCGAAGCTGAACCAGGCCCCCGACTTCTCGACGATGCCGGCCTTCACTCCGAGATCGAGGACCTCGCCCACCTTAGAGATGCCCTGGCCGTACATGATGTCGAACTCGACCTGCTTGAATGGCGGCGCGACCTTGTTCTTGACCACCTTCACCCGGGTGGTGTTGCCAACGATGTCGTCCCGATCCTTGATCTGGCCGGTGCGGCGAATGTCGAGGCGGACCGAGGCATAGAATTTGAGGGCGTTGCCGCCGGTCGTCGTCTCGGGATTGCCGTACATCACGCCGATCTTCATCCGCACCTGGTTGATGAAGATGACCAGGCAGCGCGACTTGGAGATCGATCCGGTCAGCTTGCGAAGCGCCTGCGACATCAGGCGCGCCTGCAGGCCGACATGGCTATCGCCCATCTCGCCCTCGATCTCCGCTCTGGGCACCAGCGCCGCGACCGAATCGACGACCAGCACATCGACTGCATTCGAGCGGACGAGCGTATCGACGATCTCGAGCGCCTGCTCGCCGGTGTCGGGCTGCGAGACGATCAGTTCGTCGATGTCGACCCCAAGCTTTTTCGCATAGCCCGGGTCGAGCGCATGCTCGGCGTCGACGAAGGCAGCGGTACCGCCCGCCTTCTGCGCCTCGGCGATGGCATGAAGCGCGAGGGTGGTCTTGCCCGAGCTTTCCGGGCCGTAAATCTCGATGATCCGGCCGCGCGGCAGGCCGCCGATGCCGAGCGCGATGTCGAGGCCGAGAGAGCCGGTCGAGACCGTCTCCATCTCCACCTTCTCGCGCGACCCGAGCTTCATCGCGCTGCCCTTGCCAAAGGCGCGATCGATCTGCGCCAGGGCGGCGTCGAGAGCTTTTTGCTTGTCCATATTGTCAGAAGTCCTGTCGGTAACGACTTTGAGAGATGCCACCATGGCGTCCGACTCCCCTATTGATTTCGCGCCGCCCATTCAACGCGTGAGTGGGTCTGTACATCGTTTGTTCCGCAAGAACAATAGGGAAACAGAATGAGCCTCATCACACCGCTGGGTTCCACGGCGTGACTGCTGTTCGATGCCGGTGGGACATGGAGAGAAGGAAGCATTGGGCTTCGGGGAAATCTCAGGCCCCGACCGCTTCCTTGAGCACTGGCTCGATCGCGTCGATCGTATAGGGCTTGGACAGGACCGGCGCATTGGCATGGGCGGAGGGCGGCGGCTCGATATGGCCCCCGGTCGCCAGCACATAAGGTATGCCCTGCGCCGCGAGCCGGTCGGCCACCGGCCAGATCAACTCGCCCTTCAGGTTGACGTCGATGATCGCCATGTCGAACCCGCCTTGCTCGACGCGCTCGAGCGCTTCCGACACGCTGTCGCACGTCCCGGCCACATTGTGGCCGAGCGTATCGAGAAAATCCTCGAGCATCATGGAGATGAGCGGTTCGTCTTCGACGATCAATATGGAGCGTGCTTCGTTCACGCAGATCGCTTAGGGCCTCGATCGCGCTCGGGAAACCCCATTTCTTTACCGGGGCTTGGTCCGTCCGGTTTTGACGCTCGCAAGGCCGGATGATATATTGCGGCAGGCCCCCCGGAGGACGAGATGCGCAACCTGTTCGTCACAGCCACGACGATCCTGCTCCTTGCCGCGCCGGCTCACGCGAAGCTGGTCAGCGCCGGACCGGGCGTCAGCTGGGGCAAGGCCGGGGTGTCGCTCGACCAATATCGCTCAGACTCGATCGCCTGCGGCCGCCAGGCCGCCAATTACGATCTGACCGGGAGCGATCCGGCGCGGGCCCTCGCCGTTGCCTCCAAGATCATCGACAACCAGGCCAATGCCGGTCCTCCGGCGGTCCAGGACGCGACCCAGCCGCCTGGCGCTGCCATGGACGCGCTCGGCATGGCCGGAGCGACCCCGAGCGCGGTCCAGATGGTTGGCCCCGATCGTCAGATCGCCAAGGCCGGCGACCTGATCAAGACCGCGCTCGACAACTGCCTCGCCGGGCGCGGCTATCGCGAGTTCAGGCTGACCGGAGAGCAGAAGCGCAAGCTTTCCAAGCTGCCCGTGGGAAGCGACGCCCGCCATGCCTATCTTCACAGCTTGGCGAGCAATCCGACGGTGCTGGAGAATCAGGCGATTCAGTAGGGAGAGAAAGATGCGCTGCTCGACCTTGGTGATTGTTGGCGCCGCCACGATCGCGGCGTTTCCGCTCCAGGCGCGACTGGTCAGCGCCGGACCCGGGATAAGCTGGGGCAAGCCCGGCGTCTCGCTGCAGGATTATCGTTCGGACGCGGTTGCCTGCGGGCGCCAGGCTGCTGCGCTCGACGTGTCCAGGAGCGGGCCCGCCGAGTCCTTCATCCTGGCTTCGCGCCTGCTCGAAAACCCGCCCGACATCGAGACGGCAGGCGATGCGATGCGGATTGCGGCGCCCGAGCGCAATTTCGCCAAGGTCGGCGACATGCTCAAGCTCGCGCTCGACGATTGCCTCGTCGCCCGGGGCTATCGTCAGTTCAAGCTGACTGGCGACCAGCGCGCGAGGCTCGGCAAGCTTGCCACCGGCAGCCGCGAACGCCATGCCTATCTGCACAGCCTGGCGAGCAATTCCGGCATTCTGGCAAGACAGGCTGTAAACTGACAGGGGCGGCAGCGCCGCCGGCGCCGGTCACGCCGAATCGTTTCAGGTCCGCCGAGAATGTTGCGATTGTTCGAGTGGACGGCTGGATCCTGAGCATGTCAAGAATGGCGATCGCACCTGCGTGATGGTCACTTCGCCCGCAACGCGTCGCGAGTCGCTTCGGCGAGCTTCTGCACGGTGAACGGCTTGGCCAGGAAAGCGAGATTCTCGAGGTCGATAGACTCGCGCAATTGCTCCTCGGCATAGCCCGAGATGAACAGGATCGGCAGCTCCGGGTGGCTCTTCCTCGCCTCCCGAACCATCGTCGGGCCATCCATCACCGGCATCACTACGTCGGAGATCATCAGGTCGATCTGCGGCTCGCGCCCCAATATCTCGAGCGCGGCCTCGCCATTCTCAGCGGTCAGCACGGTATAGCCATGGCGGACCAGCGCCTGCTCGGCGACCGCCCGGACGGTCGCTTCATCCTCGACCAGCAGGATGGTGCCGCTGCCCCACAATTCGCCGGTCGGCGCACGTTCCTTGCGGGACGGCTTGACGGCCTCGGCGCGGTGGACGGGAAGATAGATGACGAAGCTGGTCCCCTTCCCTTCCTCGGACTCGGCGAAGATGAAGCCGCCCGATTGCTTTACGATTCCGTAGACGGTCGAGAGGCCGAGCCCGGTGCCCTTGCCGACCTCCTTGGTGGTGAAGAAGGGTTCGAAGATCTTGGGCAGCAAGCTGGGCGGGATCCCGGTGCCGGTGTCCGAGACCCTCAGCGCGGTATAATCGGCGATCGGAAGGATCTCGCTGCGCATCCGCCTGACCTCGTCCGCGGTGACCGAATAGGTCTGCATGGTGAGCGTTCCGACCCCGTCGCCCTTCGATTCCATCGCGTCCCGGGCATTGACCGCGAGGTTGATGATCACCTGCTCGAGCTGGCCCGGGTCGGCGCGCACCGCGCCCAGGCTTCGGCCATGCTTGACCTGCAGCTTGACGGTCTCGCCGAGCAGCCGCTTGAGAAGGGTCGAAACCTCGGAAATGACATCGGGAAGCTGGAGAACCTGCGGCCGAAGGGTCTGTTGGCGCGAGAAAGCCAGCAGCTGACGGGTCAGGCTCGCGGCGCGATTCGAGTTGGACCGGATCTGCTGGATATCGTCATAATCGCTGTCGCCGGGGCTGTGGCGCATCAGCATCAGGTCGCAATATCCGATGATCGCGGTGAGGATGTTGTTGAAGTCGTGCGCGACCCCGCCGGCAAGCTGGCCGACCGCCTGCATCTTGGT
Source organism: Alphaproteobacteria bacterium (assembly GCA_028293055.1). Taxonomy (GTDB): domain Bacteria; phylum Pseudomonadota; class Alphaproteobacteria; order Sphingomonadales; family Sphingomonadaceae; genus Allosphingosinicella. The sequence continues at coordinate 1,010 of JAQGLD010000358.1, read as the reverse complement.
CGCCTGGGCGATCTGGCGCTTGAGCCGATCCTCCTCGCTATTGTCCTTGAGCGAGAGCAGCACGGAAGCCTCTCCGAGGCCGCGCGCGCCCGCCACGGTCAGCGCGACCGGCTCCTCGGGCCGCGCCTTGAGGCGAACCGCGACATCGCCCGACATGGAGGGGCCGCGGCCGAAGCGGCGAACGGCATCCGACACCGCGCCCTTGTCCTCGTCGACCACGAGATCGCCCGGCCACATCGGCGAGTCGCTGCGGTGCACTCCGGAGGCGCGGCGGAAGGCGCTGTTGAGATAGACGAATCGTCCGTCGCGGTCGGCCAGGGCGAGGCCGAGCGGAAGGATTTCGAGCAAGGCATTGAGGTTCGCGCCGCGGTCGCCGACCGCGCCGCTGACCTCGTCGAGCAGAAGGAAGAGAATCGGGTCGCTGTCGCCGCCGATCGGCACCTGGACCAGGCGTAGCGCACCGCTCTCCTTGCCCTCGCGGACGAAATGGAATCGATCCTCCTCGGTCACCGCGACCAGCTCGGTGAGGTCGCGCCCCTCCGCCTTGCCCGGATCCGACAGCGCACGCACGAGGAAGGCGTTGTTCGCGCACAGCAATTTGCCATGGGCGTCGACCAGGGCCGACATGACACCGCCCAGCGCAAGCCGGTCCCCGGCTTCGCCGCGGATCAGTCGCTGGGCCTCACCGAGCAGATCCGCCTCGCGCCGGCGCACCAGCCGCCAGACCAGATATTGCCGACCAAGTCCTGCGAGGCGGATCTCCGCGTCGTGCCGGTCGGTCGCCGCAGTGGCGGCTCCGTCGCGCCGCGCCGCTTCCATCGCAGATCGCAGCCCGTCCGCCGCCTCCAGTTCGAGCGGCCCGGCGGCGCCCGCCCCCTCCTCCCACGTCGAATTGCAGGTCATCAGCTCGCCGTCGAGATCGGTAACCGCCACCGCATCCGAGGATCCGTCGAGCGCCGCGCGCAACAGCGCCCGGTCGAGCTCAGGCGCTGCAATCGCCTCGATCCGCC
>JAQGLD010000316.1 GCA_028293055.1 Alphaproteobacteria bacterium | reverse complement strand
CAGATCGAGGTTCGCGCCTTCGAGAAGCTCCAGAAGGCGCTGATGGGCCTTGCCGGCGAACGCCGCCTGCTTCCGGCACATTGAGAGTCGGCTAGCACTCCCGGCGGAGATCTCCCACCCCTCCCTGAGTGCAGGGAGGGGCCGCGGGTGGGTACGTCTCCCAAGATTCATTGCAGGTGGAGGCCCACCCACCCCCCTAACCCCTCCCAGTATTCAGGGAGGGGAATGAATTAGGCGCCCCGCATGCCCCGCCGCAGACGCCCCGCGAACCGCCGAAGCCTCCCCGTCCGAATCCTCGTCTGGATTCTTCAGGCGCTGTTCGTCTTCGTGCTGCTCAGCTTTCTTTGGGTCGCGCTGTACCGGTTCGTGAACCCGCCGATCACCTTCACGATGATCGGCGACACGCTCCAGGGCCGCACCGTCACTCGGGACTGGATGCCGATCGCGCGGATCGATCGCGACATGGTTCGCGCCGCGGTCGCAGCCGAGGACAGCAAATTCTGCTCGCATTGGGGCTTCGACCAGGACGCGATCGCAGCTGCGATGCGGCGCAACGCGCGCGGCGGCTCGGTCATCCGCGGCGGATCGACGATCAGCCAGCAGACCGCCAAGAACGCCTTCCTGTGGCAGGGCGGCGGCTTCTTTCGCAAGGGCGTCGAAGCCTGGTTCACCCTGCTGATCGAGAATTTGTGGGGCAAGCGCCGGATCATGGAAGTCTATCTCAACCTCGCCGAGACCGGGATCGGCACCTATGGCGCCAATGCCGGATCGCAGCGTTATTTCGGCCACGACGCGTCCAACATGAGCCGCATCGAGGCGGCGCGGATCGCCGCTGTCCTGCCGCTGCCCAAGAAAAGGGGGGCGGTCGCGCCCAAGGGCTTCACCCGCCGCTACGGCAACAGCGTCGCCGCGCGCATCGGAATCGTGGCTCGCGACGGCCTTGACGGCTGCGTCTATCCGGCCGGCGCGCCCCGCGAGGCACCCGAAGCAGCGCCCAAGGCGGTCAAGCCGCGCGCCAGGGCCGCGCCGAGCCGGCCGCTTCCGGGCGAGGAATATGAGCAGCGCACGAGTCCGGTCACGGCGCCGGTCGGGCCCGTACCTGAAAGCACGCCGCCGGCCGAGCCCGCGACCAACGGGCTCTGACCAGGCTCTGGCCGGTGCGAGTGGCGCCCGCTATAGGCCCGCAATGAAGCCGGAACGCGACGTCCTCATCATCGGCGCAGGTCATAATGGCCTCGTCTGCGCCTTCTATCTCGCCCGCCGAGGCCTGAAGGTCACCCTACTCGAGCGCCGTCCTATCGCCGGCGGCGCCGCGGTGACCGAGGAATTCCATCCCGGCTTCCGCAATTCGACAGCGAGCTACACGGTCAGCCTGCTGAATCCCAAGGTGATCGAGGATATGAAGCTTTACGAGCACGGCCTCGAGGTCGTGCTCCGCAAGGTCGACAATTTCCTGCCGACGCTCGGCCCGGACTATCTGCTCTCGGGACGGGACGGCCTGACCAAGCGGGAGATTGCCCGTTTCTCCGCAGCCGACGCGGAAGCCTATGACAGCTATTCGGCAGCCCTGGAATCGGTCGTCGCGGTGCTCCGCCAGTGGATCCTGCGGGCGCCGCCCAATAGCGGTGGCGGGCTGGCAGACATCCTCGCCTTGCTCAAGCTCGGCAACAGCGTCCGCGGCCTCGATGCCGAAGGCCAGCGCCACCTGCTCGATTTCTTCACCAAGTCCGCCGCCGACATATTGGAGCGCTATTTCAGCCACGAGCTGGTCCAGGCCCTGTTCGGATTCGATGCGGTGGTCGGCCATTTCGCCAGTCCATGGACACCGGGATCGGCCTATGTCCTGCTCCACCACGTCTTCGGCGAGGCGAACGGCGTGTCCGGTGCATGGGGCCATGCGATTGGTGGAATGGGCGCGATCACCCAGGCGATGGTCAGGGCCTGTACCGAATTGGGGGTCGAGATCGTCCTCGACACTCCGGTCGACGAGATCATCGTCCAACAGGGCCGGGCGGCGGGCGCGATCGCAGGCGGCAAGGCGTGGAGCGCCAAGGCGGTGGTGGCCAACGTAAACCCGAAAATGCTGTTCGGCGAGCTTCTGCCCGCTGGCGCGGTCGATCCCGATATCAGCCGGCGAATGTCCGGCTGGGGGGCCGAATCCGCCACCTTCAGAATGAATGTCGCCTTGTCCGAGCTGCCGCGATTCACCAGCCTGCCCGAGCCGGGCGATCATCTCACCGGCGGGATCATCATCGCGCCGTCGCTCGCCTACATGGATCGGGCCTTCACCAGCGCCCGCACCGGCGACTGGTCGGCCGAGCCGATCGTCGAGATGCTGATTCCATCGACTCTGGACGACAGCCTCGCCCCGCCGGGCCGGCACGTCGCCAGCCTGTTCTGCCAGCATTTTCCCTACAAGGTCGAAGGCGGCTGGGAGGCCAGGGTCGACGAGGCGGCCGACCAGGTCATCGCCCATGTCGACCGCTACGCGCCCGGCTTCAAGGCGTCGGTGCTCGGCCGGCTACCGCTCTCGCCCTGGCACCTCGAGCAGCGCTTCGGCCTCGTCGGCGGCGACATCTTCCACGGCAAGATGGGCCTCGACCAGCTTTTCTCCGCCCGGCCGATGCTCGGTCATGCGGATTACCGCATGCCCCTGCCCGGCCTCTATCTGTGCGGCGCGGGCGCTCATCCCGGCGGCGGGGTCACCGGCGCGCCGGGACACAATGCCGCCCGGGCGATCCTCGCCGATCGCCGCAAGTGGCGGCGGGCGGCTTGACTTTAGCCTCCCCTCCCGCTTGCGGGAGGGAAAGTGAAGGAGCCGACCATGAAGACCCGTGCCGCTATCGCCGTCGGACCCAACCGGCCGCTGGAGATCCATGAAGTCGACCTCGAAGGCCCGCGGGCGGGAGAGGTGCTGGTCGAGATCATGGCGACCGGAATCTGCCATACCGATGCCTACACGCTCGAGGGCAAGGACAGCGAGGGCATCTTCCCGTCGATCCTCGGCCACGAAGGCGCCGGAATCGTCCGTGAGGTCGGGCCCGGAGTGACGTCCGTCAAGCCGGGAGACCATGTCATCCCGCTCTACACCCCAGAATGCCGCCAGTGTAAATCGTGCCTCTCGCGCAAGACCAATTTGTGCACCGCGATCCGCGGCACGCAGGGCAAGGGCGTTATGCCCGACGGCACCAGCCGCTTCCGGCTCGGGTCGGAGACGATCCACCATTATATGGGCTGCTCGACCTTCTCCAACTTCACCGTCATGCCCGAGATCGCGGTCGCCAGGGTTCGCGAGGACGCTCCGTTCGACAAGATCTGCTATATCGGCTGCGGAGTGACCACCGGAGTCGGGGCGGTGCTCTGGACCGCCGGAGTGGAGCCGGGGTCCAATGTCGTGGTGTTCGGCCTTGGCGGGATCGGCCTCAACGTCATCCAGGGCGCCAGGCTGGTCGGCGCCGACAGGATCGTCGGCATCGACATCAACCCGGCGAAAAGGGCGATGGCCGAAGCCTTCGGAATGACCCATTTCATCAACCCGTCGGAGATCGGCGCCGACAAGGTGGTCCAGGCGATCCTCGACATCACCGACGGAGGCGCCGACTACAGCTTCGACTGCACCGGGAATACCGATGTCATGCGCCAGGCGCTCGAATGCTGCCACCGCGGCTGGGGCGTCTCGACGATCATCGGAGTCGCGGAATCGGGCCGCGAGATCGCCACCCGCCCGTTCCAGCTGGTCACCGGCCGGGTCTGGAAAGGGTCCGCGTTCGGAGGTGCCCGCGGCCGCACCGATGTGCCACGGATCGTCGACTGGTATATGGACGGCAAGATCGAGATCGATCCCCTGATTACCCACACGCTCAAGCTCGACGACATCAACCAGGGTTTCGACCTGATGCACGCCGGCGAGAGCATTCGCAGCGTGGTGATCTATTGATCTCGCGCCCGGGAGACGGGGAGTCGAGCGCGCGCCGGAGAAGAGAATGACCGTCGAAACCGTCTCCAGCGCCAAATCGTTCGGCGGGACCCAAGGTGTCTTCCGTCATCGCAGCCGCGAGACCGGCACCGACATGCAATTCGGAGTCTATCTCCCGCCGCAGGCCGAGGCGGGCGCTCCCCTGCCCGTCCTTTATTATCTGTCCGGGCTGACCTGCACTCACGCCAATGTCACCGACAAGGGCGGCTTCCAGCGCGTCTGTGCCGAGCTCGGCCTGATCCTGGTCGCTCCCGATACAAGCCCGCGCGGCGCCGATGTGCCCGACGATCCCGATTATGATTTCGGCCAGGGCGCCGGCTTCTATGTCGACGCGACGCAGGCGCCCTTTTCCACGAACTACCGCATGTACAGCTACATAAGGGACGAACTTCCGGAACTGATCGAAGGGAATTTTCCTGCCGACCGGAGCCGACGGTCGATAACCGGCCACTCGATGGGCGGGCACGGCGCGCTGACCATGGCGTTGCGCAATCCCGACCGGTACCGAAGCGTCTCCGCCTTCGCCCCGATCGTCGCTCCTTCCGAGGTGCCGTGGGGCGAGAAGGCATTGGGCCGCTATCTCGGCCCCGACCCGGCGGCCTGGCGGCAGCACGATACGGTCGCACTGATCGAAAGCGGCGCTCGGGTGAACGAAATCCTCGTCGATCAAGGGACTTCCGACAACTTTCTCGATCAGCAGTTGAAGCCGGAGCGGCTCGAGGCAGCCTGCCGCGAGGCCGGAATTCCACTGATCCTTCGCCGCCAATCGGGCTACGATCACTCCTATTTCTTCATCTCGACCTTCATGGAGGACCATCTGCGTTGGCACTGGGAGCGCCTCCAGGCATGAGCGCTTATCTGGAAGCCATGATCGAGGCGGCGCTTGCCGCCGGCGACGAGATCGAATGCATCTATGCCGAGGGCTGCGCCACCGAGGAGAAGGAAGACGGCTCGCCGGTCACCATCGCCGACCGCCATGCCGAGCGGATCATCCTCGACCAGCTCGGCAGGGCCTTTCCGGACATCGCGATCCTGGCCGAGGAAGAAGCCTGCGAGGGGCGTATCCCCGAGCTCGGCCGCCTGTTCTTCTGCGTCGACCCGCTCGACGGCACCAAGGGCTTCGTCGCCCGCACTGGCGAGTTCACGGTAAACATCGCGTTGATCGACGGCAGCGAGCCCGTCGCCGGGGTGATCTATGCGCCGGATCTCAGGACTCTCTATTACGGCGAGCGTGGTGAAGGGGCGTTTCGGGCGCTCGGCGGCGGCGATCCTGAGCCGATACACGCCCGCCCGGTCCCGTCCTCGCAAAGGATCGGAGTCGGCAGCCGAAACCACGCCGATCCGGGCACCGCGGCGCGCAACGCCAGGCTTGCGATCGCCGATTATGTGCCGTCCGGCTCCTCGCTCAAGTTCTGCACGATCGCTGAGGGCCGAGCCGACGTCTATCCGCGCTACGGCCGCACGATGGAGTGGGACACCGCGGCCGGCCAGGCCATTCTAGAAGCCGCCGGCGGGCGGGTGATGGCGCTCGACGGCGACCAAGAGGACGGCCCCCTCGCCTATCGCAAGTCTGAGCGCGACTTCGACAATCCGCACTTCATCGCCTGGGGGGCGCTGTGAAGCTCGACGACTAAGGACCTGAGATTCCAGCTTTCGCTGGCATGACGGACTGCCATTTCCGCCTCATCCCGGCGAAAGCCGGAATCTTCCCTTCCTTACTCCACCGGTCATCCGAAATTGTGCTTGAGCGTCACGTAGGGAACCACGTGCTTGTTGCGCTCGCGATATTCGTAGAGGCTCGGCACCGGGTTGCGCCGGTCGGGCTCGAAGAAGGTGCGGTCCCGGAAGGCGGGCACCCCCGTCGCATTGTCGAGGCCCAGCGTCAGGCTCGTCTTCGTGGTCGGGCGATATTCCGCAAAGGCAGTGACATAGGGCACCTTGCTGTACGGCGCGTCGATCTCGTCGAGGCGGAAGAAGGCCTGCCTCGAATTGCCCGACAGGCCGACGCCCCAGGCGAACTTCCCCAGATCCTGGCGGAAATCGGCGTTGAACAGCCAGAGCGTGGTCCCGGAAAAGTGGCGGTTCCCGTGCGTGTAGGGATCCTCGACCGAGGTGCTGAGCAGCGATCCCGAAAGGGTGAGCCTGCCGCCCTTGATCCCGAACCGGCCGAGCGGAGCGTCGACATTGGTGCGCAGAATGTAGGTGCTGCCGTCGCCGAGATTTCCGGGCGCGTCGAAGCCCTGCGGAGTCAGGATCCGGTCCTGGACCTGGGAGATCCGATTGTAGCCGGCCTCGACCTTGACCAGGCCGTCGCCGAGGATCGGATGCTCGACCGAGGCCAGGATTTCCCAGGCGCGTTGCGGCACCAGATCGGCATTGCCGCCATTGACCCGATCGTTGGTCAGCTCGGCCGAGCTGATGAAATCCTCGAACTGGAGCTGGGCAACGGTCCGCGATACCGAGAGCTGGGTGTGCCAGCGCGGATTGGGCCGCCAGTCGAAGCTTGCCTTGGGCTTGAGGAACTTGAGCACACGCTCGGCCTTAGCGTCGCCGCTGACGGTGAGCCGCGATGCCTCGTAAGTGAGTCCGAGGTCGATCCGGGCCTTCGAAGACAGGCTCCGCCCGGCATTGACGAAGGCTTCGCCGCGATATTCCTTGACCACCGCCTGGTCGACCGGGAGGTCGATCCGGGTTCTGGCGCCGCCGGCGTCGAGCGTGTCGAAATTCACATTGCTGTCGAGCCGGTTGACGACGCCCTCGGCGCCCGCCTCGACGCTCCAGCCGAGCAGGTCGGAGCGATTCCAGACCAGCCTCGCCAGCGTCTCGTCCTTCTGGTCCTCGAGATCCTGGGCATAGCCGCCAAGCATATGAGTCTCATCGAGCCGGTTGAGCGAGAGATCGCGATTCAGGCGGTGCCGGCGGGTGGCGAGACCGATCAGCTTGAGACCGCCACCGAGCAGCGGACGGGTGACATCGCCGCCAAGCTCGAACTGCCGCTGCCGATAGCGCTGGGTCAGGCGGTCGTGGCGGTCCGCGCCATCGTCCGGGTAGACGAAATTGCTCTGGGTGAGGTCGAAATGATCGAATGCGGCCCGGAAATTGAGGTGGGCGGTGCGGTTGTCGCCTTGGTTGAGCTCCCAGGAACCCGACACATAGCCGTTCGGATCTCGGATCGTGTTGACCTTGCGGCGATATTCCAGCTGGCGACCGCTCGGAAGCGCGGTCAGTGTGTCGTATCCCTCCTCGGTGCTGTTGTTGTTGTTGATCCCGACCGCGAGATTGAAGCTCGATGCGCCGCGGCGCAGCAGGGCGGAGACACTGCCCTCGGGCAGCACCGCGCCGGTATAATCGCGCCGCACCGTCCCGGTCGCATTGCCGGCGAGGCCGCCGGTGCTGATCAGGACGAGGTTGAGCACCTGCGGCTTGCCCGAATATTCGGAGCCGAACAGATCGCCCGGGCCGACCTCGATGCGCGCGACCCGGCTGGCGGGGATGCGCGCGAGGATGGTGTCGAGCGAATCGCTCTTCGAGCTCGGCCGCTGGCCATTGATCACGACATTACCTGCCGCCTGGCCGAACCCGCGGACATCGACCGAACCGATGTCGAGGGTGAAGCCCGGCACGCGCTTGACCATCTCGAGCGCGCTGGACGGGGCGAATTGCTGGAAGAAGGCGGCCTGATAGAGGATTCGGCCATTAGGGTCGGTCGCCTGCCCCGAAACCTGTGCCGACGCGCAACACAGCAATAATGTCGCCAGACCCGCCCAACCCTTAGCCACACCCTATTCCTTTACGCAGACTGCGGCGGTCGCGTTGCAATAAGCGCGCCAGCCCTTTCGTCGAGGCAGCACAAGGACTTGGCGATCCGGCCCTGTTCGGCAGCGGACAAGTCACTGTCCGGAAGCGGACGGGAACGGACCTTCTGCCAGGAGACGATATGGCGAAGCGGGTTGAGACCCTCCCCGCCTCTTCCTAAGAAGCACCAGGAGGATTTCCATGACCGAAGCCTATCTGGTCGCCGCCGCCCGGACCGCCGGCGGCCGGAAGGGCGGCGCGCTCAAGGACTGGCACCCTGCCGACATGGCAGCGGAGGTGCTCGATGCCCTGGTCGAGCGTTCGGGAGTCGATCCCGCCGCAATCGAGGATGTGATCATGGGCTGCGTCGGCCAGGCCGGGGAGCAGGCCTTCCATGTCGGGCGCAATGCGGTGCTCGCCTCCTCCCTGCCGATCTCGGTGCCGGCGGTGACGATCGACCGGCAGTGCGGCTCGTCGCAGCAGTCGATCCATTTCGCCGCCCAGGCTGTGATGAGCGGTACCCAGGACCTGGTGATCGCGGCGGGGGTCGAATCGATGAGCCGCGTGCCGATGGGCCTGCCCTTCACCCTGCCGCTTCAGCACGGCATCGGCACCGGCCCCTTTTCGAGGCGGATCCAGGAAAGATTCGGAGTGGCCATGTTCAGCCAGTTCGTCGGTGCCGGGATGATGGCCGAGAAATACCAGCTCGAGCGCGATACGCTGGACGCCTTCGCGCTCGAAAGCCACCACAAGGCGGCACTTGCGACCGTGGCCGGTGCCTTCACCGAGGAGATCGTCCCACTCCAACTCCGTCTCGCGGACGGCAGTTTGGCACCCCACACCCGGGACGAAGGCATTCGCTACGATGCGACCCTGGAGGGAATCGCAGCGGTCAGGTCGCTCGAGGACGGGGGCCGGATCAGCGCCGCCAATACCTCGCAGATCTGCGATGGCGCCAGCGGCGTACTGGTCGCGAGCGAGGCTGCGCTCAAGGCTCATGGGCTGGTTCCGATGGCCCGGATCGTCAACCTCACCGTCACCGGCGGCGACCCAGTGATCATGCTGGAGGAGGTGATTCCCGCAACCCGGCGGGCGCTCGACCGGTCGGGGATGCGGATCGACCAGATCGACCTGTTCGAAGTCAACGAGGCCTTCGCCTCGGTCCCGCTCGCCTGGCTTCAGCAAACCGGTGCCGACCCGGAACGGCTCAATGTGAATGGCGGCGCCATCGCGCTGGGCCATCCGCTCGGCGCGAGCGGCGCCAAGCTGATGGCGACCCTGCTCCACGCGC
>JAQGLD010000310.1 GCA_028293055.1 Alphaproteobacteria bacterium | reverse complement strand
AGCGGATGCAGCCGGCGGGCCATCCGTCGGCACGCTCCAACCCGTGAGCGCGCGCGCGAACTCGGTCACGTCGTCCTGCGTGTAGCCGCTGCGCACGCCGAGCGTGTGAAGCTCCATGATCTCGCGCGCGAGATTCTCGTTGAGGCCGGCCTTGCGCGGCTGCTGGCGCAGCGCCGCCCGCGCCCCGGCGACGCTGTTCGGTCCGATCGACTGCGCCTGGTCAAGATAGAGGAGCATCGCGGGATGCTGCTCGACCGCGAGCAGCATGTCGCCGAAGCGGCCGAGCACATTGGGGCGGATCGCCTCGAACTCGAGCAGGCCGGCAAGGCCGACCACCGTCAGCTTGTCCGCCGAGACCGCGAAATGATTGGCCCAGAAATGGACGAGGCGCTCGACGAACGGCGCCGGAGTGACCAGGGCCGCATTCACCCGCGCGCCGACCGAGCCGATATATTGATCGCGCACCGCCTTGCGCAAAAAACGGCGGGTCGGGTCTTCGTCCTGGGCTTGCGGGTTCGGCGGAGCGGCCTTCGAGTCCTGGCCGCTCGGCATCTTGGCCGACATGCCGGGCATCGCCGCCATGTCCATGCTCGCCGGCTTCGGGCGCGCCGCATCCGTCTCCCCCGGCTGCTGGCGACGGCGCTGCTGCCCCATCATCCGGACCTCGGCGAGATAGTCGGCGAGCTGACCGGCCACTTCGCGCCGGCTCGGCGCCGCTGCGATCTGCTGCGGGCGGGCATCGTAGCCGCGCAGCTGGCCCTGCAGCCAGGCCTTGGCATCCGCCGGCACGGCCTCGTCGCCGCGAGCGCCGAGACCGAAGCGATTGAGAGCCAGGGTGAGCGAGACCATGTTCATTCTCCCGAAGCGCGAAGCGGTGCGCCGCCAAGGCTTAACTGGGGGTGAAGAACATTTCAGCCCCGCCCACTTAGCAGGGGAATTGCATTTGGAATTTTCCCGTCACCCTGAACTTGTTTCAGGGTCCAGCTGGTCGCGCATCGAGAGGTGGAGGACTGGATGCTGAAACAAGTTCAGCATGACAAGCGTGGCATCTGCGATTTCCCTCCCCTAAAAGGGAGGACCTGTTCATTCTAGAACCCCTCCGGAAGCTCGACCGGGCCGACCAGCTCGCGGTGCCTTGCGATCGCGTAGCGGTCGGTCATTCCGGCGACATAGTCTCCGATCGCGCGGAGCCGCCCGGTCTCGTCGCCGGCCCAGTCGGCCCAGCCCTCCGGCAGGCGCTTCGGGTCGTCGCGATAGGCCGCGAACAGATTGGCGATCACCCGCTGCGCCTCCGCCTTGACCGCCGAGACCCGCGCCGAATTGTACATTCGAGCATAGAGGAAGGCCTTGAGCTGGCGCTCCTGCGCGGCGAGCCCGGCGGAAAAGCCGACCAGCGGATGCCCCGCCGACCGCACATCCTCGACGCTCCCGACGCCCGCCTCCGCGATCCGCCGACGGGTCTCGTCGAGCAGGTCGTTGGCCATGATCCCGATCTGGTCGCGGACCAGCTCGCCGGTCAGCCGCGCCTCGCCGAGCTCCGGGTAGCGGCCCCGCACCGCCGCCCAGGCGGAGCGGACGAACGGCACTTCGAGCAATTCCTCGACGCTGAGCAGGCCGGCGCGAAGCCCGTCGTCAATGTCGTGATTGTCGTAGGCGATGTCGTCGGCCAGCGCTGCGACCTGCGCCTCCAGGCTCGGCCAAGAGTCGAGCGCCAGCGGGAATTCCGAATCGACCTCCCGCATCGCCCAGCTTGGCTCGGCGATCGGGCCATTATGCTTGGCAAGCCCCTCGAGCGTCTCCCAGCTGAGGTTGAGCCCCCGATGGAGCGGATAGGGATGTTCGAGCCGAGTGAGGATCCGAAGGCTGTGGGCATTGTGATCGAAGCCGCCCGCCTCGGCCATCGCAGCCTGCAGCGCGTCCTCGCCCGAATGGCCGAAGGGCGGGTGGCCGATATCGTGGGCTAGGCACAGAGCCTCGGTGAGATCCTCGTTGAGGCGGAGCGCCCGGGCGAGGGCGCGGCCGATCTGAGCAACCTCGAGGCTGTGGGTCAAGCGCACCCGGAAATGGTCGTTCTCCGGGTCGATGAATACCTGGGTCTTCTGCCGCAGCCGCCGGAACGGAACCGAGTGGATGATCCGGTCGCGGTCGCGCTGGAAGGCGTCGCGCGGGCCGCGGGTCGCACCCCTCGCCTCCCGGTGCAGCCGGCCGCGCGAGCGCATCGCGTCGGCGGCGTAGGAAGCGTTCATTTGGGCTGGAGCCGCTCGACCTTCTGGCCCGTTTCGCTGGTGAAGGTGAAAGCGCTGACGTCCGACCTGGCGAGCTTGTTGACGAACTCCTGGGCCTCGCCGTCGCTGTCGAACGGACCGACGAGCACCCGGTTGGTCGCCCGGTTGGGCACGGTCCAGGCGGGCCGGCCTCCTAGCAGCTTCGGCGCTTTGGTCTTCACCGAAGCGAAGGCGCGGGGCAGATTGCCCTTATTGGCCCCACCGGCGACCTGGACCCAGACCCGGCTCGGCTCCTTCGGCGGCGGAGGTGGCGCGGGCTTCTTTCCCTTGCGGCCGTGGGCCGGCGCCGGCTCGTCGAGGCTCTCCAGCACGCTGGCCAGGTCGGCGACCCGTCCCTTGCGCTGCACGATCGCCTCGGGCGGCGCCGCCGCGGCGCCGGCGCGTACCGGCTCGCGACGCGACGCTCTGGCTGGCGGGGCCTCCGGTCGGGCGATCGGAGGAATCGGACGCGGCTCGATTGCGACAGGTGGTGGCGGTGGTGGCGGAGGAGGTGGAGGCGGTGGCGGAGGAGGAGGTGGTGGCGGCGGCGCCGAAACCACCGGCTCCCGACGGGCAACCTGGACATTCCCGCTGGGCACGAAGCTCGAAAAGCCCGGCTGGCGACCGCCGGTAGAAGGTTGGACCGGACGATTGTCGGCGAGGCGCACCGGTTCGCGGCGCGCGGCCTGGACCGGCGCCCGGCTGGGCGGCGGGGGCGGCGGCGGGGCCGATTGGGCGGTGCGCGGAGCGATCGAGTAAGACGAGAGCGATGCGCTGTCGGTCAGGCTCGAACCGTCCTCGGCGCCGGGGCGGCGGCGCGGCGCGGTCGAGACCGG
>JAQGLD010000304.1 GCA_028293055.1 Alphaproteobacteria bacterium | reverse complement strand
GCGAGGAGTTGGCGATCCCGTACCGACTCGAGCGTTATGAGCGAGATCCCGTGACCATGCTTGCACCGCCCGAGTACAAGGCGCTTCACCCGATCGGTGCCGCACCCGTCATTACCGACGGGGATCTCGTCCTTGCCGAGTCCGGGGCAATCATGGAGTATATCATCGCGAAATATGGGAATTGCCGGCTCACGGCAGGACCCCTCGACGGCAATTTTGCCGATTATCTTTACTGGCTTCATTTCAATAGCGGTACGTTCCAGCCGATGATGGTCCGCGCAATGATGCTACGCCGCAGCGGCGCAGCAGCCGACAACGCGGTAATGATCGCAACCGATCGGCGAATATCGGGCGCGCATGGCCTAATTGATACACGTCTCGGTAGGACAAGCTATCTGGGCGGGGAGGAACTCACAGCAGCCGATATCATGTCAGTATTCACGCTGACTACGATGCGTTATTTCATGCCGTTCGACCTCCGTCCCTACCCTTACATCCTGGCCTACCTAGAACGGATTGCTCAAAGGTCCGCTTACCGGACGGCGATGTGCAAGGCCGACCCGGACATGACCCTTCTATTGAGCTGAGCCTCGAACTTGCGCACCGTCGCTTGGATCGTTGTTGGCCTGATTTTCCGCCCCAATCCGATTGTCCTACTCAAATCCGACCGCATGCGGCCCGCGGGGCCAAGGCCGAGGGTCGAGCTCCACGCGGCCGTCACGCGGTGAGGCTTCTAATCGTCGAGCTTTTCGTGGGCGCCAGGGGCGCCCTTCTTCCAATATCCTCGCGCTTTTATCCATGGATGGGGGTGGCCGCGGCGCTCGATGAATTCGGCCCGAATGGCACGGGCGAATGTGCTCTCCCCGGCGATCCACACGAATCCGTCCCCGTCTCGCGGCTCGATGGATGCAAGCGCTGCGATCATGGCATCGGGCTCATTCGCGCGATCCAGAGGGCGGTGCACCCAGACCAGGTCGAGGGCGGCGTCGGTGGCTAGGCACTGCTCCTCCTCCGACCCGCATACCGCGACCAACGCCGTGACGGGAGCGCCGTGCGGCATCTCCTCCAGACGGCGCGCGATCGCCGGCAACGATGCCTCGTCGCCGACTAGGATCCACCAGTCGTAATCTTCGGGAACGATCGTCGACATTCTCGGGCCACCGATGTCGATCGTGTCGCCAGCTGTTGCCGCCGCCGCCCAGTCGGTCGCGGGGCCGGCTTCATGAAGCGCGAAATCGATTGTCAGGCGCTCAGCCTTTCGGTCGAACGCACGTGGGGTATAGTCGCGCTTGATCGCCTCTTCGCCGTTGGGGAAGAACAGCTTCACATGGTCGTCGAAGGCGGCAGACGCGAAGTCCGCCAGCTCTTTGCCGCCGAACACTATCCGAATCATGGCGGGCGAGAGCCTCTCGACCTGCTGTACGCTGAGCGTGCGTCGCTTGGCTTCGTGGCGGATACGAATGATCTCGTGGCGCATCGGCGCTCCCTTTTCTCACAGTTTTTGCGATCCGTTGCGGCTCCTTCGCAAGCCGGTCGGCGGTCTCAGATTGGATAATGACCCGGTTCAGTCGCGATCGTGATCCAGCGCAGCTCGGTGAAGCTGTCTATGCCGGCCTTCCCGCCGAAGCGGCCGAACCCGGAAGCCTTGGTGCCCCCGAACGGCATCTGCGCCTCGTCGTGAACGGTGGGCCCATTTATGTGGCAGATCCCCGACCTGATCCGGCGGGCGACGCCCAGGCCGCGGGCGACGTCCCGTGTGAAGACCGCGGCGGACAGACCATATTCGGTGTCGTTCGCAAGTTCGACCGCATGATCTTCGTCGCGGGCGCGAGTGATCGCAACGATGGGTCCGAAGCTCTCGACCCGGAAGAGGTGCATGCCCGGAGTGACCTTGTCGATGACATGAGCGGGCATCAGGACGCCGTCGCTGCTGCCGCCGGCCAGCTTCACGCCGCCTTTCGCAAGCGCATCGTCGATTAGGGCCTGGATGACCGCGACGGTCTTCCGGTCGATCACGGCGCCGAGCGGCGCCTTGCCTTCCCGCGGGTCGCCGGCCGACATCGCTTCGACCTTGGCCTTGAACCTGGCGGAGAAGGCCTCGGCGACGCTGTCGACGACGATGATCCGCTCCGTCGACATGCAGATCTGGCCCGAATTCATGAATGCGCCGAACGCTGCCGCCTTCACCGCCTCGTCGAGATCGGCATCCTCCAGAACGATCAATGGCGCCTTTCCGCCGAGCTCGAGCAGCACCGGCTTGAGATGTTCGGCGGCACGCTTGGCGATGATCTTGCCGACCGCGGTGGAGCCGGTGAAGTTGACTCGGCGCACTGCTGGGTGGTCGATCAGCGCGGCGACCACCTCGGCCGCGTCCTCTGGCGCATTGGTGATGAGATTGACCGCGCCTTCCGGCAAACCGGCCGCTACGAATGCCTCGACGATCAGCGCATGCGTGCGCGGGCATATTTCTGAAGCCTTCAGGATAACGGTGTTTCCGCAGGCAAGCGGCATTGCGATCGCTCGTACGCCGAGGATGATCGGAGCATTCCAGGGCGCAATACCTACAATCACGCCTGCCGGCTCGCGCACCGCCATGGCCAGGCAACCCGGTTTGTCGGAGGGAATGACCTCTCCGCCAATCTGGGTCGTCATCGCTGCTGCTTCGCGGACAATGCCCGCGGCGAGCTTCAGGTTGAATCCTGCCCAAGCCTGGGTCGATCCGATTTCCGACATCATCGCTTCGACGAACTGCGGCGCGCGTGCCTCCAGCTCATCCGCCGCTTTGGTCAGCAGTGCCCGGCGGGCGTTCGGCCCCAAGGCCGACCAGCACGGGAAGGCGGCGGCAGCAGCGTCGCAGGCGGCTACTGCGTCGGCCAGGCTGGCGGCGGCGGCAGTGCTGGCCACCTCGCCGGTCAAGGGGTTGATGCGATCGAAGGTGGCGCCGCTGTCCGGCGTCCTCGCGTGCACACACTCTGCCAGCTCCATCATGTCTCTCCAAATTCGGTCAGCGGCAGGTCTTCTGGCGACGCCCAAACACCGTGCACCTGATAGGCGTTGCGAAACGGCAGGATGACGCGCGCGCATTCCGTCATCGCGGTCGCATCGAGGATCACCAGCTCGCTACGCATCTCAGCCAAGTTGTGGACCGTTCCCATCAGGTAGCCTTCCCCCTCCGCAGCGTCCGCGGAGCGAGGCACGAAGGTCGGCTCCTGGAGGATGTGGTGGGCTCCCGCGAACCAGGGTCTGAGGCTGCGGTCGACGACATCGAAGCGGCCGTAGCTGTTCACCGGCCGTAGCCGGGGATCGTCGTGCAGATCCCCGTCGAACGGCTGATCTGGATCGCTATATTGCACCCAGATGTAGCGATTGGAAACGGTCGCGAAGCGGTCGTCGATCCGCGTGAAGCTGGTGACCTCGCGATCGAACAGCAATTCTTCATGCACCCGCCCGCTATTGCCACGCAGGTCGAACGTCAGCCTGCGGATGGTGAAGGGGTGCATGGCGAACGGGGCGCCATGCACATCCTCGAACCAGGGCCAGGTGTTGCCGCTGGCGACGGGCGCATCCATCGTAACCTTGCCTTCGTCGTTCCAGGCATTGGCGGTGTGGACGATTGAACGCTCGCCGCCTTCGAAC
>JAQGLD010000297.1 GCA_028293055.1 Alphaproteobacteria bacterium | reverse complement strand
CGCGGATGCTCAACCTGTTCACCGTCCACGTCCGCCGCGGCTATCCCGACGTGCAGGATCCCAAGCTCAACTCGCATTCGAAGCTCAACTGCATCACCGCCTGCATTCAGGCGGCGCAGGCCGGCGCCGACGAAGGCCTGATGCTCGATCCGCACGGCTTCGTCGCGACCTGCAACTCGACCCATTTCTTCATCGTCCGCAGGGGCGAGGTGTGGACCTCGACCGGCGATTATTGCCTCGGCGGGATCACCCGCGCCAACGTCATCCGGATATGCCGGGCCGAGAATATCCCGGTGTTCGAGAAGAATTTCTCGCTGACCGATGTCTATGGCGCCGAGGAGGCGTTCGTCACCGGCACCTTTGCCGGGGTCGTGCCGGTGCGGACGATCGATGGGCGGCGGATCAGCGAGGGGCGCGGAGCGATGGTCGAGCGGCTCCAGGGGCTGTACGGCCAGCTGATCGAGGCCGATGTCGCAGGGCAGGCGCGCCCGTGACACCATGTTTCCGGATCGCGATGTGGTCCGGACCGCGCAACCTGTCGACGGCGATGATGCGTAGTTTCGGCAACCGGTCCGACACGTTCGTCAGCGACGAGCCTTTCTACGGCGCCTATCTGCGCGACAGCGGAGCTCCGCATCCGATGCGCGAGGAGGTCATGGCCGCGATGGATTGCGGCTGGGAAAGCGTCGCCCGCACCCTGTCGGGACCGTGCCCCGGCGGCCAGGCCATCTGGTACCAGAAGCATATGTCGCACCATATGATCGGGCCGGTGGGCTTCGACGACCTGGCCGGCTTCACCCACGCCTTCCTGATCCGCGAGCCGGCGCGAATGATCGCATCCTATCTTCGGGCGCGGGAGAGCGCGGCGTTCGAGGATCTGGGCCTCGACCGGCAGGCCGACATCTTCGCGCGCGAGGCGGACCGGCTCGGCCGTGCGCCGCCGGTCGTCGATGCCGCCGATCTGTTGTCGGCGCCCGAACCGGTCCTGGCGTCCCTGTGCGGCGCGCTCGGAATCCCCTATGATGCGGCGATGCTGGCCTGGCCGGCCGGACGCCGCTCCACCGACGGGATCTGGGCGAGCCATTGGTACGCCGGAGTCGATGCCAGCACTGGCTTCGGCCCGCCGGAAACGGGTTCCGTGACGCTCGACTCCGCGGCCGCCCGGCTCGCGGATCGCTGCCGCCCATATTATGAGCGGCTCGCGGCGCATCGCCTGCGGCCGGGTTGAGCGCGGCCAGCGAGCGCGGGGAGTCGAGGCACGGCGGCGAATCGGGATTGGGGGCGGGCGCGAGGTTCGCCGCTGCGGCGCCAGGTGGCTCCGCGAACCGGTCGCCTTGAAGGGGCGATCGAGAATCCGCACTGTTGACCCTTATGGCTCTCACGGTTATAGGGCCGCCTCGCCCAAGGCTGGTGATGGCTGATCAGGTCAGACGCTTTCCTTGAAAAAAGGGCGAAAAAACAGAGCTTGAACATTGCTGTTGCGTAGCAAGGGCCAGGGGGCCGAGAGGCCGCCCGGTTTTTTGCGCATTTTGCGCTTCGGTAGAGTAACTTGAGAAAAGGTGAAGGGCTTCAATGCCGACGATCAATCAGCTGATCCGCAAGGGTCGCGAGCCGCAAAAGGCGAAATCCAAGGTTCCCGCGATGGAGCAGAACCCGCAGAAGCGCGGAGTCTGCACTCGTGTCTACACGACCACTCCGAAGAAGCCGAACTCGGCGCTCCGCAAGGTCGCCAAGGTGCGGCTGACCAACCAGCGCGAAGTGATCAGCTACATCCCGGGCGAGGGTCACAACCTCCAGGAGCATTCGGTGGTCCTGATCCGCGGCGGCCGCGTCCGGGATCTTCCCGGCGTTCGCTACCATGTCCTGCGCGGCGTTCTCGACACCCAGGGTGTCAAGGATCGTCGCCAGTCCCGCTCGAAGTACGGCGCCAAGCGTCCGAAGTAGCCAAGCGGGCGCAAGCCCGCGCAGAGCTACCCCGGCGAAGGCCGGGGTCGATTGCTGAGGAGTAAGCCCCGGACGGGTTCCGGATCAGGCTGAAGAAAAGAAGGATTAAAGAATGTCTCGTCGTCGTCGCCCGGAAAAGCGCGAAATCCTCCCCGATCCCAAGTTCGGGGATATCGTCCTCACCAAGTTCATGAACAGCGTCATGCTCGACGGCAAGAAGTCCGTCGCCGAAGGCATCGTCTACGGCGCCTTCGAGACCATCGAGGCGCGCGCCAAGCGCGATCCGATCGGCGTCTTCCATGACGCGCTCAACAATGTGAAGCCGGGCATCGAGGTCCGCAGCCGCCGAGTCGGCGGCGCGACCTATCAGGTCCCGGTCGAGGTGCGCACCGAGCGCGCGCAGGCTCTGGCCATCCGCTGGCTGATTGGCGCCGCCCGCTCGCGTTCCGAGAACACGATGTCGGGCCGCCTTTCGGGCGAGCTGATGGATGCCGCGAACAATCGCGGCAACGCGGTCAAGAAGCGTGAGGACACGCATCGCATGGCAGAGGCGAACCGCGCCTTCAGCCACTACCGCTGGTAATTTTCGTCCCTATATCGTCGGGGCGGGGCAGGGGCTCCGCTCCCGACATTGGAGTTTAAGATCATGGCCCGCAGCCATCCGCTCGACCGCTATCGTAACATCGGCATCATGGCCCACATCGATGCCGGCAAGACGACGACGAC
>JAQGLD010000296.1 GCA_028293055.1 Alphaproteobacteria bacterium | reverse complement strand
AGCGGATGCTCTATCTTGCCGCCGCTCCCGAGCTGGACGGGCGTTTCGCTCAAGTGTTCGGCTTCCTCGCGGACGATTCCACGCAGCGCCGACCGAATATCTCGATCCTGGCAGAGCTGGCCGACGAGAGGGGCGCTCCTTGGCGAACGCTGCGGCGGCTCTCTGGCGATCGTCCGTTCGCGCGTTTCGGGCTGATCGCGCTGCGCGAGGCCGACCTTCCCGGCGCGCCGGACACGCAGATACCAATCGCGCTGCCGCCCGACGTAGCGTCTTTCCTGCTAGACCCTGCCGCGCCGCTCCCTCCGCATTGCAGACTTCTCGATCCGGCGGATCCCGCCAAGATCGGCTTCGATCTGCAGGCCGCGCCCGTCGTCGCTGCGGTTCGCGCCGCAGCCAAGGACGACAACCCGGCGCCCGTGGTACGCCTGTCCTCGGCGGAGGGCGAAGACCTGTGGCTGGGCGAGCAACTCGCCGCCGTCGGCATCCGCACCCTCGTCGGCACACTTGCGCTGCCCGCCGATGCAAGCGCCGCCGACTTCAGGGACAAGCTTCGCATGTTCGCGCGCCAGGCCCGTCTTGCCGATGCTGTCCTGATCGTCGCGGGCCTCGACTCGGCGCCCGACGCGTTGCGGCCCGAGCTTTGCCGGTGGCTCGCTTCGACCTTCTCGGCGGAGCTCAGGCTGCTCGTCCTGCAGGGGCGCCATGTCGACCCGATCTCGCTGCGCGAAGCGCCCGGAGGCGTGCTCGAAATCGCGCGGGATCTCGTATCGCGCGAGGAGCGAGCCACGATCTGGACGCGCGCCGCGGCAGCCCGCGGGCTCGCCCTGTCAAGCGAGGCGGCGCGCGACCTGGCCGCAACCTTTGCCTTCACCCGCACCCAGGCGGAGACGGCGCTGGCGCTGGCGCTCGGCGGAGGCGGGTCCGACACGCGCGAGATCGCGGGCGAGGGCTTGCGCCACGCGGCACGCCTTGTGTCGAGGGCCTCGGCGCCGCCTTCCGTCCGACGGGTCGAGACTGGCCTGGGGTGGGACGACATCATCCTGCCGCCGCCGATCATGGCGGAACTGCGCAGCATCCCGTCGCACGTCCACCACGCCGAGACGGTTTGGGAGCAATGGGGCTTCGGCGAGCGCGTCCCCTACGGCCAGGGCATTGCGGCTCTGTTCGCGGGGCCGAGCGGCACCGGCAAGACGATGGCCGCGCAGATCATCGCACGCGAGCTGGGATCGGCCCTGTTCCAGGTCGATCTCGCCAAGACCGTCTCGAAATATATCGGCGAGACCGAAAAGGCGCTGGACGTCATATTCGATGCCGCCGAGGCGGCGAGCGCGGTGCTGCTGTTCGATGAGGCGGATGCGCTGTTCGGCAAGCGATCCGAAGTGAGGGACGCACACGACCGCTATGCCAATCTGGAAGTCGCGTACCTGCTGCAGCGGATCGAGGCCTATCGCGGCCTCGCCGTCCTGACAACGAACCTGAAGGAAAATCTCGACGCGGCCTTCCTTCGCCGGCTTCGCTTCATCGTCGAATTTCCAATGCCGGACGCAGAGAACCGGCTCGCCATCTGGACGAAGATGTTCCCCGAGGATGCGCCGATCGGCGACGATGTCGACGTCCGGCCGCTCGCGCGGGAGCTGCCGCTCTCGGGCGGCAATATCGAGCAGAGCGTTGTCAACGCGGCGTTCAAGGCAGCCGAAAGCGGCGGCGTGATCCGAATGAGCCACCTGGTCGCGGCGACTCGCGCGGAGCTGGCGAAGATCGGCATGGAAAGCGCCGGACGAAGCCTGACCCGGTTGCTCCCCGATGCCGAGGCGGCAGGAGTCGAGCGATGAGCGCCGCAGCCCTCTTCGACACCACCATGGCGATCGCTCGGCGGATACGCGAAGCGACCGGTTCGGACGTGCATATCGGCTCTCCCCTGCGACGCGAGATGGGGACCGCACGGATCGCGCTCACCCTCGTTCAAATTCAGCCCAATGCGGCGCTGCGCAACACACCTGTCTTCCGCGCCCCGCCGGCGGCCCCGGTGACCGCGCCGTCAGCGCCCATAAGGGCCATACCGTTCGACCTGCAGTTCCTGATCACCTGCTACCGGCCGCCGACCCCGGGTGGAGTCGCGGGGCCGGAACCCAGCGAGCTGACCACCCTCGGCCAGATCATCGGCATGCTGCACGCCGACCCGATCTTCACGGGCTCGGCCCTGTCCGGGCAGGACGTGCGGCTTTCGCCGGAAAGCTATGGTCCGGAGGAGTTGAGTCGCATCTGGAGCCTCTTTCCCGAAGAGCCGTACCGCACCTCGATCGTCTACCTTGCGAGCCCGGTCTTCATCGAAGCCGGCGATGCCTTCCTCTATCCGCCCGTCCAGTCTCGTGAAATTGCCGGCGGCCTCGCCCAGAGCGACGCCGCATGAAGGGCGGCGCAACCATCCTGTTCGACACCCCGTCGCGGATCGACAAGGTCACGCTGGCCATCGGCGCCGTGGACGCCGTCAGCGGCACGCTGATCCGTGCCGGCGTCAGCGCCCGGATCACCGGGCTGATGGACCAGCCGATCGTCAATGCCTCCGGAATGCTCGTCTTCATCAACCTGCCCGATCAGCCTTTCTATGACGTCGAGCTGGACGGCCGCCGGGCGGGATTTCCGTTCGTCGAGCGGTTCAGCTTCAGGCCCCCCGCCCCCGGCAACACCGATCCCGCAGCCCGACGCCGCGACGTGGTGATGGCCCCGGGGCCGGATTATCCGTTTCCGCCCGGCACCACCTTGCTGCGCGGCGTGGTAACGAGGGGCGCTGCACCGGTCGCCGGAGCGACGGTCTCTGCCGCGCCGACCGCCGGCGGGACCAGCTTCGCAGGGCGCAGCGGCGCCGGCGGTGCTTTCGCCCTTGCGCTGCGCCTGCCGGCTATCGGAACCCACGAGGCGGAAGCTCCGGTTCCAGTCACGATCACGGTCAGCGACGGCGGAGAGTGGCGCA
>JAQGLD010000273.1 GCA_028293055.1 Alphaproteobacteria bacterium | reverse complement strand
TTCAGTAATTTCCCTTAGGCAAGATGTTTGATCCTACCATGCTAAATAACGCCTTAGGGAATGATGCCGTTTATTGTGGAAACCTTGGGATGAGTGCTGCGGCCGAACCGATTGTGCTGATCGACCGAGGGGGCGCTCTGTTGAGCGTCGTCTCGGCGCGGCTTGCAATGGCCGGCGATACTCCGATCACGGCGAGCGACTGCGTCGATCCCAAACTCGTGCCGGCTCTGCGCTCGACCGCGCTTCTGGTGATCGAAGCGCGGCGGATCGCACCGGATCCCACCCAAGCAGTCAACTCGCTCCGCGCAATGGGATGGAACGGAAAGCTCTTGATTATCGTCGACCAGCTTCCCGATGGGGAGCCGCCCGCCCAGGTCCGATGGGTCTCCAAGCGAGGCGGCACTTCCGCCGTGATGTCGGCGCTCGCAAACCTGCGGGGCTAGATTGCCGAGGCGGGGCGGCCTGCGAGCACCGGCTGGAACCAGATCCAAGCCTGATCTCCTTTCGACCGACCCGCAAATATTCTTCCCTGTCGCGAACTTTGCCTTCTGACGGGGGCTCAGGCCCCGGGCACCAGCCCTGCCGCGAAGGCGATGCGGAGCGCTTCCGAAAGGCTGCGCACGCCGAGCTTGGTCATCACATTCGCGCGATAGATTTCGACCGTTCTCGGGCTGATGTCGAGGTCGTAGGCGATCAGCTTGTTCGAGCGGCCTTCGATCAGGCCCTTGAGCACATCCTGCTCGCGGGACGAGAGGGCGTCGAGCTTGGCCGCGGCGGCACCGGCGCGCGCCGTTTCCGCATTGCTCTCCTCGAGCTTCGCATAGGCTGCCTCCAGAGCCGCGCTGAGCTCGGCGAATTGGTAGGGCTTCTCGATGAAGTCCACCGCTCCGGCCTTCATCGCCTCGACCGCCAGGGCGATATCGCCGCGGCCGGTCAGAATGATCGCGACGAAGCCTGGCCTGCCCTGGACCGCACGCAGGACATCGAGGCCAGTGGCCCCGGGCATGTGAAAATCGAGCAGGATGCAGCCCGGCTCGAGCTCGTCAATGGCTGCAAGGAACGCGTCGCCAGATCGGTAGCCGCGGATCAATGTATCCGGCCGCACCGAAAGCAGCGAATGCAAAGATGCCCTGACGGCATCGTCGTCATCGACAATGTAGATGCTGCGCGTCGTCATGCGTCCACCAATTCCTTTGCTTCGATCGTCTGCAGGGTGAATCGAAACCTCGCTCCGCCGTCTGCTCCATTTTCCGCCGTGAGCCGCCCGCCATGGGCCTCGACGATTCGGCGGCAGATGGACAGGCCGACTCCCATTCCATCTTCCTTGGTCGAAGAGAAGCTCTTGTATGTCGGGTTGAAGAAGTTGGCGGGCAGTCCCGGGCCGGTATCCGCGACGCTGATCTCGATCATCTCCGAGTTTATGCAATGGCTCGAGATCACGATCTCGCCAGTTCCGGACTCAGTCAGTCGCAGTGCCTCGACAGCATTGCGGAGCAGGTTGACCAGCACCTGCTGGACTTGGACCCGGTCGATCAGCATCAGCCTCTGCTCGGAGCAAAGATCGTATTCGACGACGATATCGGGTTGGAAGCTGCTCGCAATGACCAGAGCGACCGCGTCGCGGATCACTTCGTCGACCGGCTCGGCGCGCACTTCCACCTCGCCCTTGGTGACGAACGCACGGAGACGGCGGATGATGTCGCCGGCGCGTAGCGCCTGGTCGCGCGCCATTTCGACGAGATCACGCATTTGCGCCGGATCCGCGCCGTCCTGTCCCAGCAGCATCTCGACCGCGCCGAGAAAGTTGACCGCGGCAGTGAGCGGCTGATTGAGCTCATGCGCGAGCCCTTCGGCCATTTCGCCCATCGCGCTGAGCCGGGCGGCATGGAGCAGTTCGCTGTTGAGCTCCGCCATGCGCAATTCGGTCGCCACCCGCTCCGAGACGTCGCGCATGAAAATGGTCAGCAGGCGCTCCCCGCCGATCATTGCTTCGCCGACTGCGAGCTCGACCGGGATCTCGCTTCCATCGCGATGGAGCGCGGAGAGAAGCGGTCCAGATTCGGGGCGGCGGCCGTGCTGCTGGAGGTAGAGCTTGATGAACCGCCGGATGCCGGGAATGGCGGCGGGCATGATCGTGGCGATCCCCTGGTGGACGATCTCCTCCGCCGGATAGCCGAACAGGCGCTCTGCCGCGCTGCTGAACGAGCGGATGATCCCGCGCTGATCGATCACCACCATCGCGTCGGGCACGGTTTCGAGAATCGAGCGGAGCTGGGCCTGGCGCGCCTCGAGCTCGGCTTCGCGCTCGTCGCGCTCGGTTACATCGACATTGATTCCGACGGTTCGGACGAGATTGCCCCAGCTGTCGTAGAAGCAGCGCGCCGATCCGTCGATCGTCCGCACCGTGCCGTTGGGATTGCGGAACCGATAGTGGAAGGTGAAGCGCTCGGCCCGGTTCGCGACCGCCTGCTCCATCGTGTAGACTATCGACTCGAAATCGCCGGGCTCGACATGAGCCTGCCAGGAGTCGAAGTCGGTGATCGTGCCGGGAGTCAGGCCGAGCCGCTGTTCCGAACCCGGCGACCAGTGCAGCCGACCGGTCGTCGCGTCCCATTCGAACGCGCCGATCCGGTGCGCTTCCAGCGCCAGGGTGAGCCTGACCTGGCTTTCGCGAAGCGCCTCTTCGGCGCGGGTGCGCGGGCTGATGTCGGTCATCGAAAGGACCACCAGGGATTCGCGCCTCGCGCGGGAGGTGAGCAGCTGCGCCTGTTCGATGATATGGAGGGCTGCGCCGTCGCGGTCGGTCTCGATCACCTCCATTTCGGAACGCTCGGCGTCCTGAAGCCGGTCGAGGGGGATGGCCGAGCCTCCGCGGGTGCAGGTCTGGAGCAGTTCGGACTTGATCCGTCCCACCGCCTCGGCAGCGCTGA
>JAQGLD010000243.1 GCA_028293055.1 Alphaproteobacteria bacterium | reverse complement strand
CCTCGACCGTGCGCGAGGCGGTCACGTCGAGCATCGCGAACAAAGCGTTGCCGTCCGGGAGCGGGACCGCAGCGAACTCGAACTCTCGTCCGTCGGTCAGCGAGACCCTCCCCGTCCGTTGCTTGCGCTCGACGGTCGCGCTTCGGACCAGCTCGCGGACAAGCCCGGCATGGTTGGCGTTGCGAAGTTGCTTGCGGATGTGCTGGAGCAAGGCGTCGATGCGCGGATGCGCCGCAAGCACCTCCTCCTCGAATCGCCAAAGCTCGCGGAAACGGTTGTTCCAGAGAGCGAGCCGCCCGTCCGAGGCAAAGACTCCGACCGCTTCGAACAGATTGTCGAACGTGGCCGCGCGCACGCGCAGCAGCGTGTCGCGAGCCGAGGCCAGGCGGAGCTGCTCGGTGCGGTCCTCGAAGATCAGCAGCAGGCCGCCGTCCGGCAAAGGCTGGGCGACAACCCGCAAATGCCTGCCGCCGGGCAGCAGCCAATCCTCCTCCTCTGGGACCAGGCCGCCGGTGAACCAGCGGCCATGCTCCCGCTTCCAGTCGGGATAGTCGCGAACCTCGGGAAGGTGGCTCGATTCGCGCATCGAATCGAGCAGGCGATTGAATTCCGGCCCTTCCGCGAGGGTCGCGCTGTTGAGGCCGAACAAGCGGGTGAAAGCCTGGTTGAAGAAGATCAGCGTTCGGTCCCCGCCGAACTGTGCGACTCCCGCGGAGAGCCGGTCGAGCATGTCGCGCTGGGCGCTGACGAAGCGGCTGAGGTCGGTCCGCGCCTGCTCGCGATCCTCGACGTCGATCGCATAGCCAGCCACTCCGGACGGCCCGAGCGGCACCTCGACCACTCGCATCATCCGCCGCTCGCCGGCAATCGTGGCCGGAAGGTTGCGCGCCCGCGCCTCGCCGCCCTCGCGAACCGCGGCGGCGAGCTCGGCGGGATCGCCTTCGCTTTCGTCGATAAGCTCGATCGCCTTCTCGATGACGATGGCAGCACTTTCCGCTTCGACCGCGTGGACATAGGCGCTGTTGACCAGGGCCAGCCTGAGATCGGGGCCGCGATGCCACATCGGAAACGGTGCGGCCTCGATCAGGCCGGACAAGGCGTCGAGCGCCGAGGCAAGCCGGTCGACTTCGTCGTGAAGCGCGCCTTTCTCGTCCTCCGGGGCGCTATGGTCGAGGAACCACAAGAGGGTCGTCCCCGACGGCCAGCCCGTCGGCGCAGGCATTCCGTGGACGAGAAAGCTGCGGCGAGACCCGACCGGCCTGGTGAGCAGCGAGAAGCTCGCGCCCGAGCGGGCCGCGCGAACAATGCCGGTCTCGAGCTCCGCCCCCATCGACTCGCCCACCGCCTGGAGCAGGTCGGGGAGCGCCGGACGCTCAGTCTCGATGCCGAGGCGGGCGGCAACCTGGTCGAAGCCTTCGAGGCGGCCGTCGCGATGGACGATCAGCGGCAAAGCCGGAGACGCGTCGAGCAACGCGCCCGAACGCTGGAGCTCGGCCACCTGGCTGCGCGCCACTGCGATCCGTCGAGCCGCCCGGAGCGCCGTCCAGACGGCGAATGCCAGCCAGGCGCCACAGACCAGCGCGATCGTCGCAACCGCGAGCGGGGTCAGCGCGATCATCTCGAACGCGTCTCTCGGCGCGCGAAGTGGTGGCGGGGCCTGGGTGTCACGCAGCGGGTGTAACGAGGGTTAATGCGCATCGGAAGGGCGCATGCGCCGCCCGCCGCCGCGCCCCTCGAATCGAAACAGCTGCCGGATCGCTCCGGCAGCTGTCGATCGAACGGGTGGAGAAATCAGTAGCGGTAATGGTCGGGCTTGAACGGCCCGGCGTTCGGCACGCCGATATAAGCGGCCTGCTTCTCGCTGAGCTTGGTGAGCTTCACGCCCAATTTGTCGAGATGGAGTGCAGCCACCTTCTCGTCGAGATGCTTGGGAAGGACATAGACGTCGTTCTTATACTTGTCTGCCTTCGTCCAGAGCTCGATCTGGGCGAGCGTCTGGTTGGTGAAGGAAGCGCTCATCACGAAGCTCGGATGACCGGTGCCGCAGCCGAGATTGACCAGCCGGCCCTTGGCGAGGACGATGATCTTCTTGCCGTCGGGGAACTGGACCTCGTCGACCTGCGGCTTGATCTCGGTCCACTTCATGTTGTTGAGCGCCGAAATCTGGATCTCGCTGTCGAAATGGCCGATGTTGCAGACGATCGCCATGTTCTTCATCGCCCGCATGTGATCGAGCGTGATCACGTCCATGTTGCCGGTGGCGGTGACGAAGACGTCGGCACGGGTCACCGCATCCTCCATCGTCACGACCTCATAGCCCTCCATCGCCGCCTGCAGCGCGCAGATCGGATCGACCTCGGTGACGATGACCCTGGCGCCGCCCTGGCGCAGCGAAGCGGCAGAGCCCTTGCCGACATCCCCGAAGCCGGCGACGCAGGCGACCTTGCCCGAGAGCATCACGTCGGTGGCGCGGCGGATCGCGTCGACCAGGCTCTCGCGGCAACCGTAGAGATTGTCGAACTT
>JAQGLD010000223.1 GCA_028293055.1 Alphaproteobacteria bacterium | reverse complement strand
CGCCGAAACCGCTGGCGTCGAGGGTCAGCCCGCTATTGAAGCTGATCGAGCTGCCATTGCCGTCGGACCTGACCTGGGCGGTGCCGCCCCTTGCCACACCGGGGCCGGGACCGTCGAAGCTGAGTCCGCCGATCCCCTGGGCGCTTATCTCCGACCGGCCGCCGACGGTGACGCTGCCCGCGAAGCTCGCCAGTATTTCGGCCGTGCCGCCGTTGGCGGCGCCGACACCCGCGCCGGCGGCCACTTCGCCGGGCGTCGCGTTAGCCTCGACCGCGGCACTGCGGCCGATCGTGATCGTTCCGCCGGCCGCGGAGACTCGCGCAAGACCGCCAGTCACGTCGCCCGAACCGGTCCCGACATTGCTGGCGACGACCGAGAGGTCCCCGGCAATGTCGATCCCCCCGCCATTGGCGAGCACCTGCGCGGTGCCGCCGCTCGAGGCGAAGTGAAAGAAGTCGTTACCGTGCCCGGTCGTGACGATGGCGCTGCCGCCGATCGTCACGGCCCCGCCACTGGTCGCGATCCTTGAGTCCGGAGCGACCAGGGTGACGTCCTGGGTGGAAGAGACGAGCTGTCCGGAATTCGAGATCGCGCTGGCGCTGGTGGTCGCAATTCCGGTCAGGTCGGATGTAATCCGCGCCTGGCTGATGGTGATGGTGGCGCCGGTCGAATTGAGCTGGCTCGCCTCGTGGGCGGTGCCGGCGACATTGTAGCCGGCGGACAGGATGATCTCGCCATTCTCGACGGCGGCGGATGCAGCGTCGTAGCCGACATTGCCCTGCAACAGCAGGTTGATCGCAGCATTGCGCGGCACCGCGACCATGTAGATCTTCTGGACGTCCGCAGCGGCGGTGCTCGCCGGGCCGCCGGTCGTCCCCTGATGGACGAGCGTATCGGCCGCGCTGCTGCTGCCGCGGGCGACCTCGATGTCGAACAAGCCTTCGTTGATGTTGAGTGTCAGGCTCTCCGCAGCGACATAGCCGATCGAGCCGTTCACCCGGATGTTGCCGATCTGCTGGACCACCGGCGAGGCGATCGCGACGTAGGAACCGTCCACCGGCGCATTGATCTGAGCGCCCTGCTGGATGAGAATCGAGCTCTTGGCGTCGACCTCCCCGCGCAGATCGTAGGTTCCGGCGTTGAAGAAGCTTCCGCCCGGCGCGACGATCGGATCGATGGTGGTCAGCAGGAGACTGCCGACATCGAACACGGATTTCGATCCGACTATGATCCCGGCCGGAGAGTAGAAGACGATCGTGCCGCCGCGTACGATGGTCCCGCCGCTATTCTTCAGCTGACTGATCACATGGCCGTTGAAGGCGATCTTCTGGCCGAGATCCTTGGGAATGATCCGGTTGAGAACCATGAAGTCGTTGTTGTTGGGTCCATTCTGGAACGTCGCGGTGTTGCCCGAGGGCAGGAAGTCGATCGTCCCCGAGCCAACCGGCGCTGTCGGAGTCCAGTTGATGATCGCCGACGGGCTCTCGACCTGGATGGTCTCGCTGGTCGGTCCGGTGATGGTGCGGGTGGCAGCCCCGGACGTGACGACATGGGCGCCCTGGAAGGCCTGGGCCGCGGCCGGCTCGGCGCGAAGCGCCATGGCGGCGATCGTGCCGACCGCGCAGGAGAGAAGAAGGGCGGACCGTCTGCGCCCAAGCCAGCTGGTCTCGGCTTTCATCGGCTTGTCCCCGGAGAGAAACGCGTCGTGAGCGAAATCAGGAAACGGACTCCGCCGCGGCGTGTCTGCAGCCCGGCCCGCTCGAGCGGGACTGCGAGCACCGCGTCGAGAAAGGCGCGATCGCCGAACGCAGCCCGGGCGCCGCCGCCGACCGATGCAAGGCTGCGGTGCCCGCCGGTAGCGAGCAGCCGATCCTCGTTGCGGATCCAGGCCGTGTCGAAAAAGGCATAAGGCTGGATCATCAGCGCCCTGGCGTTGGGCGGAATCAGGCTGCCGTAGCGAAGCTCGGTCTGCACTCCGAAGCCGCGATCGCCGAGCAGGGCGCCGGGATCGTAGCCGCGCCCGACCGTATAATTGCCGGCGGCATATTCCTCGAAGCTGAGCAGGGGCTTGCCGGCATATTGGCCGCGCACGCCCACCCCAAGGGTGAGCTTTGGCACCGGCCGGTACTCGCCGAGGGCCTGCATTCGCACCAGGGTCGCGGTCGGGTCGCCCTCGAGCCGGCTCGGCGGTACGACGCCCGGGGCCGCGCAGCGCGCCAGATTGGCTCCGCACGAATCGCTCGCCCCGAGGATCGCAAGTCCCTTGCGAAGCTCGAGGCTGCCGGTGAGGCGCCACAATGGCTCGGCGCCCGAATAGCCGGTTCGAGCGCCGAAGCTGCCGGGATCCACGCTCTCGAAATCGAGCCTGGCGAAGGCCACTCGAAGCCGGTCGCGGCTGAGCGGGAGATGATTGATCGCGACTCGCTGGTTGACCAGGTCGACCCCGGCGACTCCGCGAAGAGTCTCGGCGAGCGTGCGGCGGAAGGGATAGCTCGCCTGGACGCTGGCGAGCAGGGTGCGGGCGCGGATATCGAGCGCCGGATCGTTCACATCGGGGTGGGCCCAGGAATAAGTGAAGGAGCCGCCGAGCGCGAAGCCTTCGCCGCCGAGCCGCATCTCGTGGCCGATCTCGACCGTACGCTGCTCGTCGAAATCGGACGTGGAGAAGAAGCCGAGGCTGGTTCGGTCGCCCATTCCCGTGATGCCGTAGACGCTCGCCCGGACCAGGCCGCCCCAGCGTCCGAGCGCGGTCGAGCCGAAATCCTGCACGTTGAAGTCGATATCGGCGACGCGCCGAACGACGGTGACGTCCCCGATCAACTCGCCGGGCGCAGTCCCGGCCGATCGCAAGGTGAGCCTGATATCGTAGCCGGGCAGATCGCGCGCGAGCAGCAGATAGCGCTCTGCGTCGAAGCGGTTGAACACCGCCTCGTCCTTCAAGCGTCCGAGATAGGAGGCGATCAGCCCCTCGGCGCGTCCGGCGTCGCCGCGAACCCGGATCGCGACGATCTTGCCCATCAGGACTCGCAGGCGGATCGATCCGTCTGCGATCCTCTGCTCGGGTATCTCGATTCCTGCGACATAACCTGCATCGCGCAGGATCGCCGCGGCGCGGTCCCTGATCTCGCACAGGATCCCGATCGGCTGCTCGCGACCGAGATAGGGGCGCCAGGCCTCGGCCAGGCTTTCCGCCGGAAGTCCCTTCAGCCCGTCGAAGGCGATACTCCGCGGGGTGAAGCGGATGCTGCCATAGGCGTCGCCCGCGAGCGCGCATGGCGAGCGCTCGATTCCGCCTTCGATGGTCAGACGCGAGGGACGCTGGACCGGCGCGGTCCCGGTCTGCCGCCGGACTTCCTCCGGTGTCGGAGGCCGCGGCACGATCGGAGCGGCCTGGGCATGAAGCGGCGATAGCAAGGCCACTGCGCCCGGCAAGGAAAGCAGTCCCGATGCAAAGACCGAGCGCCAGCGAGAATCACGCCTCGTCGAGCAGGCTCGGTCCAAAAAGCGCCCCCCTACTGGCCCGAGCTGCCGCACCCCGCCACAGCCAGACTCGGGACGTTTCAAACAGTCTGAACCCGAAGCGCAGAGGCCGCAAGTGTCTAGCCGAGGGGCGGCGTGCGGCCGCGCGAATCGGTTTGCATGCGCCCGTTCGGTGGGTCAGTGGGAGGCATGGCCCTTCGTCCGCCCTCAGCTGCGCTTCTCTCCGATTTGGCCGCAGCGCTCGGACCGCGCGGATTCTCGAGCGATCCGAACGACATGAAGCCCTGGCTGACCGACTGGCGGGGGCGATATCAGGGCGCCGCGGCCGCCCTGCTCTCTCCGGCGACGGCCGAGGAAGTCCGGACCATCGTCGCCCGCTGTGCGAGCGAGCGCGTCGGGCTGGTGCCGCAAGGCGGTAACACATCGATGGTCGGCGGCGCCACGCCCGAGGCCGACGGCCGGTCGCTGCTGCTTTCGACGCGGCGGCTCAACCGGATAAGAAGTCTCTCCCAGGACGAGAATGCGCTGGTCGCCGAAGCCGGCGTCATCCTGACCCAGGTCCATGAGGCGGCCGAGCAGGCCGGCCGCCGCTTCCCGCTGTCGCTCGGAGCGAAGGGCTCGGCGACGGTCGGCGGTCTCGTCTCGACGAATGCCGGGGGAACCCAGGTGCTTCGGTTCGGACCGATGCGCTCGCTGGTCCTCGGGATCGAAGCGGTGCTGCCCGACGGATCGCTTTATTCGGGCCTGTCGGCGCTTCGAAAGGACAATCGCGGCTACGACCTCAAGCAATTGCTGATCGGCGGCGAAGGCACGCTCGGAATTGTCACTGCCGCAAGCCTGAAGCTGGTGCCGGCGCCGGGATCGCGAGCGGTCGCCTGGGTCGGGATCGCCTCCCCTGCCGATGCGCTACGCCTGCTGCGCTGGCTGGAGGGCCGGCTCGGGGAGAGCGTCGAGGCCTTCGAGCTGGTACCGCGCGAGGTGCTCGTCTCGGTCCTCCATCACATACCGGGAGTCCGCGCGCCGCTCGCCGAGCTCCACGCCTGGAACGTGCTGATCGAACTGGTCTCGCCGGGAAGCGGCTCCGAAGCAGATGCCCTGATCTCCGAAGCGCTTGCCGAGGCGCTCGACAGCGGGCTCGCCCTCGACGCGATGCTCGCCGCCTCGGAAGCCCAGGCGCAGGGCCTGTGGCGGATCCGGGAATCGATCGCCGAGGCGGAGCGGCTCGAGGGCCCCTCGGTCAAGCACGACATCTCCGTCCCGGTTTCCCGGCTTCCGGAGTTCATGGACAAGGCCCGCGCGGCGATCGAACGGGGGTTTCCAGGCACTCGGATCGTCGCTTTCGGCCATCTCGGCGACGGCAACCTCCACTATAACGTGCTTCCGCCGGAAGATGGGGACGCCGCCGCGTGGATCTCGGTCAATGGCGGGAAGATGACCGCTTTGGTCCATGATCTGGTCACTTCCGAGGGCGGATCGATCTCGGCTGAGCACGGCATCGGGCAACATAAGATAGGCGAGCTGATGCGCACCGCCGACCCCGCCCTGCTGGCTGCCCAGGCCGCGATCAAGAAGGCGCTGGACCCTGCCGGGATCATGAACCCGCACAAGCTTTTCACTTGACTTGAACGGCCAGTCAGGCGCGGGCAATGAACCCGCAGGCATGATCGAGCATTCTGCCGGTATCGAGTCACGAAGGATCGCATGGGGTTTCTGAGCAAATTGTCGCTTGGCCTGCTCGGCGGCGGGGACGAAGGTCCGCGCGGCAAGGAGGGGGCGCGCGCTTATGCGGTCGGCGACATTCATGGCAGGCTCGACCTGCTCGACGAGCTGCTCGCCCGGATCGAAGCCGACATCAAGGCGCGCCCGCGTCGTCGCAACTTCGTCATCTTTCTCGGCGACCTGATCGATCGCGGACCCGAATCGGCAGGCGTGGTCGAGCGGTTGCGCACCTATCAGCCGAGCTACGCCAAGCCGATCTTCCTGGCCGGCAATCACGAGGAGGTGCTGCTCCGGATGCTCGGCGGCGACCACGACATCCTGCCGAGCTGGCTGAAGTTCGGAGGCGCGGAATGCGCCCGCAGCTATGGGCTCGAGCCGGATTCGCTGCGCCGGGTCGACGAGGAGGGCGCGCTTCAGCTCCTCCAGGCGAAGGTGCCGCGCAATCACCGGGACTTTATCGAAAGCTTCGCGGATACATTCAGCTTCGGCGACTATCTGTTCGTCCATGCCGGCATTCGGCCCGGAATCGCGATCGACGAACAGACCCGCTACGACCTGCGCTGGATCCGCGAGCCGTTCCTCAGCGATGCGAAGGAACATGGCTTCGTCGTCGTCCACGGGCACACGATCGTGAACCGTGTCGAGGAGCGCCCGAACCGGATCGCAATCGATACGGGGGCTTATCATAGCGGCGTGTTGACCGCGCTCGCAGTCGAGGACGAACGGCGCTGGTATCTGTCGACCGGCACTGCAGATGACCCCGAATCCGGGTCGATCGGCCGTTCAACGATCGCCGCGTCCTGATACAATTCTTCTACTATCCATTTGTTTAGCAAGGGATTCGCATTGAATCCGCAAGTGCAGGTTAACCATTCCTGCTTGACCGGTGCGGTGGAATCGCTAATCTTCGAGGGCCAGATTTTGCAAAATTCAGGATTGTCCGTGTCGCTTCGAATCGACTCCACCCTGGCGGGCGCCTTGCCCGCCTTTCGTGTTTTCATGCTGCCTTTGCGTCTGCTGATGCTCGTCCTGGGCGTCGGGGCGGTCGCGATGCTCGGCGGATGCGCGGCCAAGCGGGGCGGCAACATCCCCTATGAGGTTCAGGGCTTCGGAACTCCGGACAAGCCTTCGACGACGATCGGCGTCGGCGACGACTACAAGGTCGGCCCGCTCGACACGCTGAGCATCAAGGTCTTCCAGGTCGCGGATCTTTCCGGCGACTATGAGGTGGACCTGACCGGCACGATCTCGATGCCGCTGGTCGGCAACCTCAAGGTCGTCGACCTCACGCCGACCCAGATCGACGCCCGGATCACCGAAATGCTCGGCCAGAAATACCTCCAGCATCCCGATGTCAGCGTCAGCGTGAAGGCTTCGGTCACCAATGTCGTGACCATCGACGGCGCGGTGAACGGCCCTGGCACCTTCCCGGTGATGCGGCCGGTCAGCCTGATGCAGGCGATCGCGCTGGCGCGGGGAACGAGCGAGACCGCCAATCCCCGCCGGATCGCGATCTTCCGTCAGATTCAGGGGCAGCGCATGGCGGCTGCCTTCGACCTGACGAGCATTCGCCGCGGCGAGGCCGAAGATCCGAAGGTATTCCCCGGCGACATCATCGTCGTCGATGGTTCGGGCGTGAAATCCGCCCAGCGTCAGATCCTGAATTCGCTGCCCCTGGTCAGCGTATTCACTCCGTTCCTGCTGAGATAATAGTCTCAACTGCCAGTTCGAAAGGCGGCTCCCGGTTTTATGAGTAGAAACGACATCGAGCCCACGGGCGCGACACCGATCTGGCCGTTGGCGCCGCAGGGCGGCCACGAGCTTGCCATGCCCCAGGATTGGGGCCAGCGCAGCTACGGCTCGTCGAGCCCGGTCGACCTCAACCTGGCGACGATCTGGCGGATCGTCGCCGAATGGCGCTGGCTGATCGTCGGTGCGGTGGCAGTCGCGGTGGCCGGCGCGATCGTCGTCACATTCCTGACCACGCCGCTCTACCGCGCCTCGGCGGTGCTCGAGATCAATCCACCCCAGGTCGAGATTCTCGAAGACGCGAAGGCGAAGACCCAGTCGGGATCGCAGCGCGAATATCTCTCGACCCAATATGGCCTGCTCGCGAGCCGCAGCCTGGCCGAGCGGGTCGCGCAGGAGATGAACCTGGCGTCGAACCCGGAATTCGCCCCGGCCAATGCCGATCGCGCCACCCGGCAGAAGGTGGCCGCGGCTGTCGCCGCCGGCAATTTCAAGGTCGATCCGGTCCTCAACTCAATGCTGGTGAGGATCAACTACACGTCCAAGTCGCCGATCACGGCGGCCCAGGTCGCCAACGGCTTTGCCGACAATTTCATCAGCCTCAGCCTCGAGCGCCGTTACGAAGCCTCCTCCTATGCGCGCGAGTTCCTGCAGAAGCAGATCACCCGGGTGAAGAGCGACCTCGAGAATAGCGAGCGCAAGTTGGTCGCCTATGCGCAGCAGCAGAGCATCATCAACACCGCGGGCGGTTCGACGACAGAGGGCGGCAGCGGCACCGGCGACGTCTCGTCACTGCAGGGGCAGTCGCTGATCGCGCTGAACTCGGCACTGACCGCGGCGCAGTCCAAGCGGATTGCTGCCGAGCAGAAATATCGCCAGGCGCTGGGCAGCCACAACACCGCCGAGGTGAACACCAACACCGCTCCGTTGCGCCAGCAGAAGGCGCAGATGCAGGCGGAATATGACGAGAAGCTCGCTTCCTTCAAACCGGAATATCCCGAAATGATCCGGTTGAAGGCGCGCATCGACGGCCTCGACCAGGAAATCCGGCACGAAGCCGGCACGGTCACCAGCGGCATCAACACCTCTGCCCTGGCCGATTTCCAGGCGGCTGCGGCCGAAGAGCGTTCGCTCCAGGCCAAGGTCGCCGAACTCAAGGGCGAAGTGCTCGACGTTCGCGGCAAGAGCATCCAGTACAACATCCTCCAGCGCGAGGTCGGGACCAACCGCGAGCTCTATGATGCGCTGCTCCAGCGCTACAAGGTGATCGGAGTCGCCGGCGGGATCGGGACCTCGACCGTTTCCGTCGTCGATCGTGCCCAGCCGCCGGGCGGACCCTACAAGCCCAACCTGTTCCTCAACCTGCTAGTCGGCCTCGGCCTCGGCCTGCTGGGCGGAGTCGGCGCTGCGCTTGCCCTCGAATTCCTCAACGACACGATCAAGACCCCGGACGATGTGCGCGAAAAATTGCGCCTCGCCTCGCTTGGCGTGATTCCGAAGAAGAAGGGCAGCGAACCGCTGTCGGAGGACCTCAAGGATCAGTCGTCGGCGATCTCCGAAGCCTATTTCTCGCTTCGAACATCGCTCCAGTTCACGACCGACACGGGTGCTCCAAAGAGCCTGCTGATCACCAGCACCCGGGCGGCGGAGGGCAAATCGAGCACGACGCTCGCGCTCGCGCAGAATTTCGCGCGCCTTGGCAATACGGTGCTGCTGATCGACGGCGATTTGCGCAAGCCGGCCTTCGTCACCGACGTCGAAGCCAATGAGGGCCTGTCCAAGCTGCTGACGACGCACGAGCCGATCGCCAAGCATGTGCTCAAGACCCAGGTCGAGAATCTGTCGCTCATCCCCAGCGGCCCGCTTCCGCCCAACCCGGCGGAGTTGCTCGCCTCGGCCCGGCTCAAGGCGATCATCGCCGAAGCCGTGGCGCAATATGACATGGTGATCATCGACGGCCCGCCGGTGCTCGGCCTCGCCGACGCCCCGCTCCTTTCCGGCGCCTGCCGCAGCACCTTGCTGGTGGTCGAAAGCGGCAAGACCCGCACCAAGGCGGCGGTCGATTCGATCAACCGCCTGAAGGCTTCGGGCGCGCACCTCGTCGGCGCGGTGCTGACCAAGTTCCGCCAGCAGTCGCACGGCTACGGCTATGGCTACGGTTACGGCTATGGCTACGAAGCCTATCGCTATGGCGGCGTGAGCAGCCGCGAGCGCGAAATCAAGCTCATCGCCCAGCGTGACGCGTAGACGGTCAGGTTCGCGAGGGAGATCTCGGGGGCGGCAGCTCGTCAAGGCTGTGGTGTTCAGCCTGGCCGGCGCCGCCCTCGCCTGGATGGTGGTGAAAACCTCCGTCACCTATGCGCTGGTCGATCTCAACCCCTATGCCGTTTCGAAAATCGCCCCGGACGATCCACGGGTGGCGATGAACATCGCGCTCATCGAATTCGCCCAGAATAACGGGGCGATCAGCGAGCGCGCCCGTCGGCGATCCTACGAAGCGATGGCCAGGGCTCCGCTCGCCGATACGCCGATGCTGGTCGCCGCCCTCCAGGCGCTGGCCGCGGGCGACGACAGGAAGGGCGAGGCGCTGCTTGTCGAGGCGCGCCGTCGCGAACCGCGATTCCGGGCCGCCCGATTGCTCCTGCTCGACCGCTATCTGAGGACCAATCGGGTCGCCGAGGCCGGCGAGGAGATTGCAGTGCTCGCCCGGCTGCTTCCGCAGGCCACCGACCTGCTCGTGCCGAAGCTCGCGGCAATGGCGGCCGACCCGCAAACCGGAACCGGGCTGATGCGTGCGCTTCGCTCCGACCCCCACCTCCAGCAGGAGGTGCTGAGCAAGCTTGCCGCAACCGCGGATCCGGACACGATCCTTCGCATCGCCAGGGAGGCGTCCCCGCTCCCCGGCGCGGCACCGGACTGGCAGGAAGTGCTGCTCAATCGGCTTGTCGGCGGCGGCGATTATAGCCGCGGCTATGCCTTGTGGCGCAGCTTTGCCGGCCTGCCGGCGTCGTCCGACGAGAAGTCCGTCTATGACGGACGGTTCCAGAACCTTCGCGGCGCGGCGCCGTTCAACTGGCAGCTGGTCGCGAGCGCGGCCGGAGTCGCGGAACGGACTTCTGGCGGCGCTCTCCAGGTCCAGTATTTCGGTCGCGATCCCGCCGACCTCGCCTCGCAGCTCCTGCTGCTGCGGCCTGGCGATCACGCGCTGCGATTCCAGGCCGATGGCGACGCGAGCGGAGAAGGCACCCGACTGACCTGGTCGATCGCCTGCGTTTCGGGGACGAAGCTGGTCGAGGCGCCGCTGATCAAGGTCAGCTCGTCGCCGCGGACGATCACGGCACGTTTCACGGTTCCGCCTGCCGGCTGCTCGGCGCAATGGCTTCGGCTGTCCGGCATCCCAGCCGAATATCCTGCCGAGCAGGATGCGGCGATCCGCGACATACGCGTCGACAGGATCGGCGGATGACCCATTATCTCCGCCTCGGGCTGATCCCTTTCTATCTCGTCCTCTGCCTGATCTTCGGCGGAGCGAGCCTTGCGGGCTATTGGGCCAATATGGGGCTTCAACTGGTGGCGATCCCGATCATCGTCTGGTCGCTGGTCGTAAGGCGAAGCAACCCGATGCCGAAGCCGGCCAGGCAATTGCTCGCCATTCTCGTGATGCTGCTCCTGCTCGGCCTGCTGCAGTTGATTCCGCTGCCGCCTTCGCTCTGGACGGCCTTGCCCGGGCGAGCGCCGGTCGCGGAGGGTTTTCGGCTGATCGGCCAGCCCTTGCCGTGGCTTCCGCTGTCGCTTGCGCCCTATGAAGGCGTCGCCTCCCTGCTCTGGCTGCTGCCGCCGATCGCGGTCCTGCTCGGAATCTTCCAGCTCGGCGGATTCAAGTCGCCCTGGCTGGCCTGGTCGCTCGCCGGAGTCACCGCCGCGTCAGTGCTGATCGGAGCCCTGCAGCTGGTCGGCGGAACGGACTCGCCGTGGTATTTCTACGAAGTGACCAATTACGGCTCGACGACCGGATTCTTCTCCAACGCCAACCATCTCGCCACATTGCTGATCGCCACGATTCCCTTCCTCGCGGCGCTCTATGTGCGCGCCCGAAGCCAGGGGCGCTCGATCCAGAAATCCTCCGCTTTGTTCGTCGTGCTGGCCGGAGCGCTGGTGGTGATCTTCGTCGGCCTCGTCACCAACAGCTCGCTGGCCGGGCTGGGCCTATCGGTCCCGGTCACCGCGGCCAGCCTGATGATGATCCTGCCGCCGTCGCGCAAATTGCGAATCGTCGGCCTCGTGCTGATCGCCGGGTTGACGGTCGCATCGATCGGCGCGGTATTCACCGCACCGTTTCAGAACAATTTGACCACCGCCGCCGCCCAGCACAGCCAGGTATCGCGCTACACTTCCTTCACCAGGAGCATCGCCGCGACCAAGGATTATCTGCCTTTCGGATCGGGGATCGGGAGCTTCGTCCAGATCTATCAGGAGCGCGAGGATCCGGCCTCGGTCGCCACGGTCTTCATGAACCATGTCCATGGCGATTATATCGAGGTCGCGCTGGAGACCGGCATTCCCGGCCTGCTGCTGGTCCTGCTCTT
>JAQGLD010000208.1 GCA_028293055.1 Alphaproteobacteria bacterium | reverse complement strand
GTCACGGTGGCATTATCGCCGCCTTCCGTCAGTGTCCGGTTCGCGCCGCTCGAATAGATGATCGTCCCTGGCCGCAGCTCGACCCGGTCGGCGGTGACCAGCCCGTTGAGCGCGGTGGTCAGCGTAGTCGCTCCCAAATCGGGGACTCGCACGAAGCGCACGCTCGGCGCCGTGATCCGGCTCCCCGCCGCCTGGACCAGCTGGTCGGCGGCGAAGCTGAGGCTGAAGCCGGCAAAGCTGCTGATCGGGCCGTTGACTATAGCATCGGAATTCAAGGTCAGCAGATTGTCGACGATGAAGGATCTGCCGCTCGTGAAGGAGGTAGCCAACGGCAGGGTGATCGTGCCGCCGATATTGATTGGGCCGCCCGAGCTGATCTGCAACGGCGAGAAGTCCGCGGGATCGTAACCCGAATCCTGGAACTCCGGGGGGATGGCATTGCCGGTGAAGCCCGAAAAGACATCGAGCATCGCCTGGGTCAGCTGGCTGTCGCCACTGCCGGTGCCGATGCCGAGCGTGGGCGAGGTCGGCAGGCTGTTGATGTCGCCGTGGAAGTTGATGCTTTCGAAAACGGAGACCGCGCCGGACTGCGGGCCTCCCGAGATTGAGCCGGGTGCGCCCTGGAAGCTCATGTGAAAGCCCGACAGGTCGAGATTGCCCTGGGTGACGTGGATTGTGGCGCCAGGCATCTGGACGAGGCTGAAGGTAGCGCCGAGATCGAAGCCGGTCACGAAGCGCTGGTCCGTTTCCGGATCGATGATCGTGTTGGCGTCGTCGATGCGCTGGGGCACATTGATTTCCACCCGCGCGTCCGGGTTGAAGGTCGCATCGGTGGCGCTGATGAACGCCGAGTAGGGGAATTTGGACGCGCCGGTGAACACTGCCGGCGCCGGAGAATTGCCGAAATTGTTCACATCGAGCGAGACATGGCCCGCGAGCGTGTCGAGCGCGTGCTGGTCGAGATGCGTGACACCGGCGGGCGCCGCTCCGTCGCCGAAGTAAATCGGGTTGCCCGAGGTCCCGATTATGATGGTCGTTTCCGCGCCGCTTGCTTCGCTCGCATGGATCGAGCCGGCATTGCCGAACAGGTTGACCACATTGCCATGGAGTTCGAGCAGACCCGAGTCGGTTTCGATGCGGGCGCCCGCGGACTGGGTCAGGGTCTTGGCCGCGTATAGCCGGTCGAAAAGGAAGCTGCCTCCCAGAATGCCGCGAAACGTCACCGTCGCCCCGGGATTGAGCGTGATATTGTTGCCGTAGACGGAGCTTGTGCTGGCCAGAGTGAGAGCGCCGTCAAGAATCGTGTCGTTGGACGTCGAGCCAAATTGCCGATCCGACGCACTGATCGTGTCCAGCTCGCTTTGGCCGAGCTGGACATCGCCGGGCGCGGTACCGAGCCCGAGCGTCAGACCGGTGAAGGGCACGATCGCCACTCCGTTCGCGCTGATCGAGCCGGGCGCGCCGTTGAGTGAGACATGGGCGGCGATGATCGACAGCAAGGTCGAGCCATTGACCGGATCGGCCGGGGTGTCGGTCAAAGTTGCGCCGGCGGACTGGGTGAAGGTGCCGCTGCCCCCGGTGGTGAAAGTAAAGGAATTGGAGGCCCCGGGAAGCGCCTCGCCGAGGAGGTGGATGGCTGCGGACGGGCCGAGAAGCACGTCGCCGCCGCTGGTGAACCGCGTCCGGTCCGGGAAGGAGATCGTGCCGTCCAGGGTCAGGTTTCCATTGCTCGAGAGGAGCAGGCCGTCGACCGCGGTGAACGGCACGCCAACGAAGCCGGTGATGGTGTTGATCTCGGCCTGGCTGAGCTGGGCCGTGCCCGTCGCGGTGCCGAGGCCCAGGCTTCCCGTGGCGAGGATCGAGAGGGTACGGGCATTGTTGCCGGCGATCGAACCGGCCGCGCCGCTGAGCGCGAAATCGCCGGCCTGGAGGGTGAGGCTGTTGCCGCTGGCGACCGAGACCGTTGCGCCGCTCGACTGGGTGAAAAGGCTGCCGATGAATCGGCTGGTCTGCTGGTTGGTCGGCTCTGCCGCGAGGGCCAGTGCGGCATTGGGCGCAAGCGTGATCGCGCCGTTCGCGGTCGCACTCAGATTGGCCGGCAGGGTGACCGCGCCCGAGATGGTGATCGCGTTGCCTGCCGTCATGACCAGCCCGAGCGTGCCGTTGCCGCCGCCGCGATTCAGCGAGTTCTGGACGAGGATATCGTGGACTGCGCTCAGAGTCAGGGTCGAGGAGTTGCCGGTGGACGCCACGTTGATCGCACTGGCCAGCGTGATGTCGCCGGCTCCGGCGCCGCCGCTCGCGGTATTGATCCGGACATTGGTTCCACCGGCGAGTGCCGAGGCGATCGCGCCCGCGTCCACCGTCGCAGAATTGACATTGCCTGGCGTGAACACTCCGCCGGAAAAGGTCCCCCCGGTCGTGGCGTTGGCGATCGTGACGTCTGTCGG
Source organism: Alphaproteobacteria bacterium (assembly GCA_028293055.1). Lineage (GTDB taxonomy): Bacteria > Pseudomonadota > Alphaproteobacteria > Sphingomonadales > Sphingomonadaceae > Allosphingosinicella. The sequence goes on along the minus strand of JAQGLD010000208.1, from coordinate 502 downwards.
GTCCATCAACCAGCTGCCGGCGCCGCCCGATCCGGAGGCATCGACCCGGCCGGTGGCGATCGACAGGATGTCGTGGCCCGACGTCTCTACGAATCCGCCGGTACCGCCGCTCGCGCCGCCTCGCGCCGAAATGCTGCCGTCGAACGCGGTCGAGCGGTCGGCCCAGACCACGATCTTGCCCCCATTCCCAGACCCCGCGCCATCGGCCTCGATGATGGCGCCGCGGCCGACTAAGGTCTTGCTTGCGTTGGGAATCGAGCCGGCGCCGCCGACATCGCCCCCGACCAGGATCGTACCGCCATTGGCGTCCGGCGTACCGGCCGAGGCATCGAGCGTGCCGCTCACATCGACCTTGTCGCCGCTTAGAATGATCCGGCCTTCACGGACTCCGATCGTCCGCGCCTGGACGATTCCGCTCATGTCGATCACTCCGCCGACCAGTCCGGCCGCAGTGCCGGCATCGACCCGCACGCTGCCGCCGTCGGCTAGGATATGCCCGTCA
>JAQGLD010000146.1 GCA_028293055.1 Alphaproteobacteria bacterium | reverse complement strand
CTAGCAGCCGGCGGCGCGAGACACTGGAAGAACCTTTGTCCATGGGGCAGTTCCTGGCTTAGCTGCGCGGCGGAAATACGCCCTGCATCGCGATGCAGAAATTGAGGCAGAGGTAGGGCATCATATTGTTGTGCGGAAAGCTCGAGCCCGTCACCGACATGGCCTGGATATTCAGCGTGGCAGTGGTGCCGAACGCGGGCGCCTTGTAGGGCGTGCCGCCAGTGGCCTTGGAGAAGCTGGTCTGGGCCGAGGGCGCGCTGGTCGTCGCCAGGCTGAGCGTCGCCTGCATGCCGTGCACATGGGCCGGAATTTCCGACTGGAGGAGGGTCACGGTCGGAGTTCCGGACTGTTCCCCGATGAATCGGTCTGAAAGGCCAGGCCCCTGGCCGGCGCCTACTGCCGCACTACCCTCGAGATTGGGCAGCGCGAATGTGCTCTTGCCGTCGCCACCATAAAAGGTGCCGAGCAGCGAGAACAAGGCGGTGTTCTGCGAGAGCGGCAGAAGCTGGCCGTTGCAGAACGCCCAGCCTTTCGGGGCGAAATTGAACGAAAAGACTCGGATTTCGGCAACGAAAGGATCCATTTCGCTTTCCTTAAGTTTGGGATGGATAAATGCCAAAAAGCGAAATGATGTAGTTCAGCACGAGATAGGGCTGCATATTTTCGTGCGGCTGGCTCCCCCCGATCGGGCTGGTTGTCGTCCCCATCGCCTGGTTGGGAGCCAGCGGCCTGAAGAGTGTCACGCTGGCGCCCGTGCCGAGCACATTGTCCGCCGGGGCGACCTGGGCGCCCGTATCGCTCGAGACCAGGAAGGCATGGTTGTGCTGCGGCATCTGGTTGGTACCCAGCGTGACCGTCTCGGCCCCGCCGGTTTCGGCCAATATGAAGTTGGAAGTGCTGCCCTGGCCCTGGTGGATTGGCACCCGGCTCTGTAGATTGGGCAGCGCGAAAGTCGACTGGCCGTCGCCGCCATAAGTCGTGCCGAGCAAGTTGAAGAGAGTGTCATACTCCGAGATCGCGAGGAGGCTGCCGTCGCACATAGACCAGCCGGCCGGCGCAAAATTGCCGGCGAAGATCCTGATTTCACCTATTAAAGGCTGCGCCATCGGACGGCTCCCTCAATTTTGCGACGGGAAGATTCCCGCCAGCGCGACGCAGTAATTCAGCGTCAGGAATGGCTGCATATTCTGGTGCGCCTGAGAGCCCCCGGCGTTGGTTATCGTCGCGGCCTGCATCGCCAGCAAATTGGTCGGACCGCGATAGCCGTTGTTGAAGGCCGCCAGCATATTGCCTGCCGCGACCACATTGTCGCCGTCGGCCGTGGCGGCGTTCACAAGGTGATTGTGAGCCGGCATCTCGGCGACGCTCAGGGTATGGGCTTCCTCGCCGGCCCGTTCGCCTTGATTGATGCCCTGTCCGATATGGATCGGGACCCGCCCGCGCAGATCTGGCAAGGCGAAGTTCGTCTGGCCGTTGCCGCCGTAGGTGGTGCCCATCAGCGAGAACAGGGCCTGATTCTGGTTGATCGGCAGCAATTGGCCGTTGCACTGCGCCCAACTCTTGGGCGCGAAGCCGAACGACATGAGGCGAAGTTCGCCCATAAACGGTTCAGACATGCTGCAGCTCCCCCTTGATCGAACGATACATCAATTTCGGACCTTGTGAACAGCCATGGGCATAAAAAAGAAATGCCGTTCAGCCGAAACGAAAATTAGCATTTTATTTGCGAGTATTATACTAATTTCGCCGCTACTTAGAGGTGATTCCTGTCATGAAACCTTATGAATGAATTCACCATCAAGGAGCCGAAGCGGCTGTCCAGGGATGCCGCCCTGTTTCTCGACTTCGACGGGACTCTGGTCGAGCTGGCGGCGACGCCGGGGGCGATTCGCGTACCAGCGGAGCTGCCCGGGTTGCTATCCCTACTCGCACGGCGACTCGGCGGCCGCGTCGCGATCGTCAGCGGCCGCTCGATAGAGGATCTGGATCGCCATCTCGGTCCGTCGCGACTCGCTGTGTCCGGATCTCACGGACTTGAGCTCCGTCTCGCCGATGGCACCTATATCCCGGTCGAGACGCCCGAATGGCTAGGACCCGCCAGGCTGCAGATCGCCGATTTCGCTTCGTCGGCGGGTTTGCTGGTCGAGGAGAAGCCGTCGAGCCTCGCGCTCCATTACCGTAATGCGCCCGAGCGCGAAGGCGAAGTCATGGCGTTGCTCGCCGCGATCGCGGAGCCGCGTCGGCTGGTCGTGCAGCGCGGCAAGATGGTCGCCGAGCTCAGACCGCCGGGTGCGGACAAGGGCGATGCGCTTCGGCGCCTGATGGCGGAACCACAATTCGCCTCGGCGCGTCCTCTGTTCGTGGGAGACGATCTGACCGATGAGGATGGCTTTGCGGCAGCCGCGAGCATGGGCGGCGGCGGGATATTGGTGGGGCAGGCCCGCCAGACCGCCGCGCGCTGGCGGCTCGACGATGTGCGGGCAGTGATCGGCTGGCTAGAGGCGAGCGTGGCGGAGCCGGATCGTGGCTGACCTTTCGCTCTGGCCGATCGGCAATTGCCAGGTGAGCGCGCTGGTCGATCGCGAAGCCACCTTCGTCTGGGGCTGCGCGCCGCGGGTCGATGGCGATCCGCTGTTCTGCTCGCTGCTGAGCCCAAAAGGACCAAGCGGGACGCGCCGCGGGGAGTGGCGAATATCGCTCGACAACCAGGTCTCGGTCGCACAGCATTATCTGCGCAACACGCCGATCCTCGTCACCCGCCTGACCGACGCCGATGGGGGAATTGCCGAAATCTACGATTTCTGTCCGCGATTCGAGCGGGAGGGGCGGATGTACCGCCCAGTCGCGTTCATCCGGATCGTCCGGCCGGTCGCCGGAGCACCGCGGATCCGGGTGGCCCTGGACCCGGCTGTCAGCTGGGGCGCCGAAGATGCCGAGCGCACCAACGGCACCAACCATATCCGCTTTCTTCTCAAGCCGCAGCCGCTGCGGCTCACCACCGACGCTCCGATCGGCCACATTCTCGAGGGCCGCGCGTTCCGGCTGGAGCGCTCGCACCATTTCTTCCTCGGGCCGGACGAACCGTTCAGCGGCAATGTCGGCCACACCCTCGCAGCGATGCTTCACCAAACCGCCGACGACTGGCGCGACTGGGTGCGGGGCCTCGCCATCCCTCTCGAATGGCAGCATGTCGTCATCCGCGCCGCGATCACGCTCAAGCTCTGCCAGCACGAGGAGACCGGGGCGATCGTCGCTGCGATGACCACGTCGATCCCCGAAGCCCCGGACAGCGGGCGCAACTGGGACTATCGCTACTGCTGGATCCGCGACGCTTATTACACGGTGCAGGCGCTCAACCGGCTCGGCGCGCTCGACGTGCTGGAATCCTACCTCTCCTACCTCCGGAACATCGTCGACGCCGCGCAGGGCGGCCATATCCAGCCGCTCTATGCGGTCTCCGGCGAGGCCAGGCTCGAGGAAAGGCAGGCGGATGGACTTGCCGGCTATCGCGGGATGGGGCCGGTCCGGGTCGGCAATGCCGCTTACTCGCAGATCCAGCACGACGCCTACGGTCAGATCATCCTCTCCAACGTCCAGGCCTTCTTCGACGAAAGGCTGTTTCGGACCGCCACCGAAGCCGATTTCCAAGCGCTCGAAAAGGTCGGCGAACTCGCCTGGCAGTCGCACGATCAGCCCGATGCCGGCCTGTGGGAATATCGGACTCGGATGAGCATCCACACCTACAGTTCGGTGATGAGCTGGGCCGCGTGCGATCGCCTCGCCAATGCCGCCGCGGCGCTCGGCCTGGCCGAGCGGGCCGAATTGTGGAGGGGCCGCGCCGATTCGGTCCGAGCGCGGATCGAACGCGACGCCTGGTACGCTCC
>JAQGLD010000201.1 GCA_028293055.1 Alphaproteobacteria bacterium | reverse complement strand
CTGCGTGGAGGATCGCTTCAGCCAATCAGTCGGGATTCTCCGACACCGTGCTAATCCAAAATCGGAGTACCCGCCATCCGAGCGACACCAAAAAGGGCGTCCGCTCCGCATCGTAAGCAGTGTTCTCCTGATGTTGGCTGCCATCGAACTCGACTGCGAGCTTAACCTCACGACATGCCAGGTCGACGATGTACGAGCCCACGACATACTGTCGGGTAAATCGGGGTCTGCACGTCGAAAGGATGCGCCAGAGCTTTCTCTCCGCGCTCGTCGCATTGCCGCGCAGTTCGCGCGCATTGCGGGTAAGCCGGGGCGGAATGCGCGGCATCCGGGGAGATTGATATTGCCGGGGCCGAAGTGCAAGCCTTCGAGCCCGGTGCGCTGCACAAGCCGACCCACCCCTAGCCCCTCCCTGTATTCAGGGAGGGGAATGTAAGCCGCCATACCAGGCCGGCCGCCTCCAGCTCCGCCAGCCGCGCCTCGATCGCTTCCGCAGCCCCTCGGCCATCCACCTCGAAACGCTCGGAAATCCGCGCCAATATGGCCGCCGCATCCCCTACCTGTCCGGATAGAGCCTCGAGGATCTGGGGTGCGGGCGGGGCGAGGATGTGAGTCGCGCCGGACGGCGCGTGGAACAGGATCACCAGGCCTTCGAGCGCGGTTGCGCCGGCGAGCGGATCCGGATCGGCAGTGTAGACTGGGCCGGCCATGCGGCCTCGGCCTCAGCGCGGCATCTGCAGCGAGGCGTAGCAGGTGAAGCCGCTCATCCCCGCCTGGAGACGACGAATATATTGGGCATAGGCCTGTGCCGCCTGGCTATCCATGCCGGAGGGCGTGAGGCCGTTGTTGAGCAGGTTCTTGACCTCCTCGCCCTTGAGCGGGCGCGCCAGCGGCGGAAAGGCGCCCTGGGTGCCGGCCGGAACCAGCGAGCCGTCGGCGGCGATATAATTGCCGGCGGCGTTGGGCGACGGCACCGGTATCTCGCAATTGAGCACCGAGCCGGCGGTCTGGGCGAGCGCCGGACGGATCGTCACCACGGTGGACGCAGCAATCGCGCCGAGCGCCAGCACGACGCGGCGGGTGGGGAGCCCCTCGGGCCCGGATTCGTTTCCGTCGCTCATCACTCTGCGCTTATGCCCATGCTGTTTCATAAGGGTAAAGGCCCGTCTTTTCGAGCGGGTGCGAAACCGCCCGTCCCACGACGGGACGGAATCGTTTCGGCGGCGAGTCGGTCTCGATCGGCGACGGGCCGCGAAGCCGCGGGAGAAAAAGCCATCCGGACTCGTTGAGGAACCGGAATGCTGCCCTTTCCCAGGCAGCGCATCCGAGGAGAACCCCTGATGAAGCTGACGATTTTCGCAGCCGCCTTGATGCTGAGTGGCGCCGCTTATGCCCAGGATACGGCGCCCGCAGCACAGCCCGATGCCACCACCGCAGCCGCTCCAGCCACGACCGTCGCCCCCGACAACAGCAATCCGCGGCGGGACGCCCGCGGAGTCCCGGTCGTCTCCGATGGAGCGACGGCACCGGCAGGCTGGAACTCCCAGCCCAGCGTCGGCGGGACCGGGGCCAGCCCATCCGCCCCAGCGACGCCCGAGGCCAGCGCCGGCCCGCTGCCGCCCTGCACGCGCAAGGTTACCGACCATTGCACCCAGACCTATGAGCGTGGCGTCAAGCCGCAGCCATGAAGATCGAGCGAGGGGGGCGTTGCGTGCGCCCCCCTTGCCCGGGGCTGTTCGCCCCGAACCGATTCTGCCATGAGCACCGATATCCTTTCGGCCCCGGGATGATTTTGACGTCTCCGGAGCGGAGCCCATGGAGATGCGGATGACGATCACCTTCGAAGGCCGGGTCGCGATCGTGACCGGCGCAGGCGGAGGTCTGGGCCGCGCTTACGCGCTGGAGCTCGCACGGCGCGGCGCAAGGGTGGTGGTCAACGATCTTGGCGGCGCGCGCGACGGCACCGGCCACTCGGATGCGGCCGCCGCGGTGGTCGAGGAGATTCGGGCGGCGGGCGGCGAGGCGATGGCCAATGGCGCCAGCGTGACCGATTTCGACCAGGTCGAGGCCATGGTCGCCTCGGCGCGCGAGGCTTGGGGCGCAGTCCATATCCTGATCAACAATGCCGGGATCCTTCGAGACAAGAGCTTCGCGAAGATGGAAATGGCGGATTTCCTCGCCGTCACCGACGTCCACCTGATCGGCTCGGCGAACTGCACCAAGGCGGTGTGGGAGACGATGCGCGAGCAGAATTACGGGCGAATCCTGATGACCAGCAGCTCGACCGGACTCTACGGCAATTTCGGCCAGTCGAGCTACGGCGCCGCCAAGCTCGGGGTCGCCGGTCTCGCCCGTACCCTCCAGCTCGAAGGGGCGAGGCACGATATCAAGGTCAATGTGATCGCACCGACCGCGGCGACGCGCATGACCGAGGACATCTTCCCGCCCGAGATGCTCGCTTTGTTCAACCCGGACAATGTCGTCCCCGCAGCCGTGTTCCTGGTCTCCGAGGATGCGCCTACCAATGCGATCGTGGGCGCCGGCGGGGGCGTGGTGCAGGCGGCCTATATCACCCTGACACCCGGAATTGCGCTCCCGGAGGGCCGACGCACGGTCGAGGAAGTGGCTGCCAATTGGGACCGGATCGCCGACCGAACCGGCGAGATCGTACCCCAGTCCGGCGCCGAGCAGGCGATGCTGATCCTCAAGACGCTGCAGGGTTAGATCCTCCCTGCGGCGAGGACTCCGGCCGACTCACCGTATTGCAACACCAATACACCCGTGCTAAGCCTCTCCACCCTCAGGGAGGAAAACCTATGTATAGCGACAGCGATCTCGAGGCTGCGGTGGCGGCGGGGGTGCTAAGCCCCGAAGCGGCCGCGGCGCTTCGTAACTATATCGAGGCCCGCAGCTTCAGCCCGGCGGTCGACGAGGAGCATTTCCGGCTGATCACCGGTTTCAACGACATCTTCGTCGCCATTGCGACCGCGCTGTTGCTCGCGGCCCTGGCGTGGATCGGTTATGCGATCGGGCCCCGCATCGACGGCAATGGTCCCTCCCCGATGTCGGGCCTGCTGGTGGCCGGCGCTGCCTGGGGCCTGGCGGAGTTTTTCACCCGCCAGCGCCGGATGGCGCTCCCCAGCATCCTCCTGCTGCTAGCCTTCGTCGGAGGAGTCGCGGTGACTGCCGGCTTCGGACTGGTGCTGCTTGCCGGCCCGGACGCGGTCGAGGCGAATAAGCCCCTCGGCGCTGCGCTCGCCGCCGGAGCGGCCGCGGTCGCCGCCGGCGCCGCGTGGCTGCACTGGCGCCGGTTCCGGGTGCCGATCACCGTCGCCGCGGGCGCCGGCGCGATCGTCGCCCTGGTAATGGCGCTGATCGCCTCCGCGCTCGGTGACGCCGCCAACATGGAAAGCATCATGCTCGGCTTCCTCCTGCTGCTCGGGGTTGGGGTGTTCCTGTTCGCAATGTGGTGGGATTCGTCCGATCCTCGCCGCGAGACCCGTCGCTCGGATGTCGCCTTCTGGCTGCACCTGCTGGCCGCGCCGATGATCGTCCATCCGGTGTTCAAGCTGCTCGGCCTGTCCGACGGCGGCGGTACCACCGGCGGCGCGGTG
>JAQGLD010000161.1 GCA_028293055.1 Alphaproteobacteria bacterium | reverse complement strand
GCGCTCAATCCGCTTGACCGAAAGCTCCGCGCCGCGCGCCCGGATCCCGACCCGGACGGCGCGATCCTTGGCTGGGACGCGGCGGGCACGATCGAGAGCCTCGGTGCCGACGTAACCGGCTTCAGGGTCGGCGATCGCGTCTTCTACTCGGGATCGATCCTTCGCCCCGGTTGCCTCAGCGAGCTGCATCTGGTCGACGAACGGCTCGCCGCACGACGGCCGGACGCACTTTCGCCGGCGCAGGCGTGCGCCCTTCCGCTCGCAGCCCTGACCGCGAGCGAAGCGCTTTGGGATCATCTCGGCCTCGGCACGGACGCCGAGCCCGGCGTGCTGCTGATCGTCGGCGGCGCCGGTTCGGTCGCGTCGATGGCGGTCCAGTTGGCGCGCACGATTCCGCGGCTCACCATCGTCGCCGCGGTTTCTCGCGCCGAATCCCGCGATTGGCTGCGCTCGATCGGGGCGGACCATGTTGTCTCCTATTTGGCCCCTTACGCGGAGCAATTCGAAGCCGCGAATATCCCGCCGCCGCGCCGGATCCTCTCGATGTTCACTGGCGCGGCGGCATGGCGCGACTATGTCACGATCGCCGAGCCGTTCGGCAGGATCTGCATCGTCGACCATCCGCAGGGAATCGATTTTTCGGAAGCGAGGTCGAAGAGCCTCGGAATCTTCTGGCAGGCCATGTTCACCCGCTCGAGCTGGCGGACGGAGGACATGGCGCGTCAGGGCGATTATCTGCGGCAACTCGGCGTCCTGATCGAGAGCGGAGCGATCCGGGCTTTGCCTGTCACCGGGAACGGGACTATCGACGCGCACTCGGTCGAGGCAGCCCATGCCGCCGACCGAAGTGATCCCGGCAAGCGAGTATTCGAGGGTTTTCGAGCATGACATCCGGGTTTTGCAGGTGAGCGCAGTCCGAGCCTTCGTAGAGCCCGCTGACCGGGACGCCCCGTCGACCCTGCGAACGACCCTTCTGATCGGCGTCCTGCTCCTCTTCTGTATCTTCGCGGTGATCGACCGGACAGTGATCGCCATGCTGATCGACCCGATCCGCAAGAGCCTCGACATCAGCGACAGCCAGGTCGGCCTGCTGATGGGCATCGCCTACGCCGCCGCTTACGGACTTGCCGGCCTGCCGATGGGGTTTATGGTCGATCGCTATCCGCGCAAGTGGATCCTCTATTTCGCGGTGACCTTCTGGGGCTTGGCCGAAGCCGCGTGCGGCCTGTCGACCGGCTTCGTCTGGCTGTTTCTCGCCCGGGCCGCGGTTGGCCTCGGCGAATCCCCGCTCCACCCAAGTGCCCATTCGATTATCGCCGACAGCGTGCCGCGCCGCCGGCTGGCCACGGTGATGTCGATCTATTCGATGGGCAATCTCCTCGGCACCGGCTTTGCTTTGATCATCGGCGGCTGGATCGTCCATTATCTGCTCAATCGCCCCAACATCGTCCTGCCACTGATCGGACCGGTCGAATCGTGGCAGTTCGCCTTCATCATTACCGGCCTCCCCGGCCTGCTGCTCGCTCTTCTCATCCTGCCTTTCGCCGAACCACGCCGCATCGCGCACGGGCGCGCCAATGTGTCCTGGGCGGAACTATTCGAGTTCATTCGCGGCAAGTGGCAGGTGGTGCTCTGCCTCAGCATCGTGTTCGGCGGAATGAACATCGCCAATGGCGGGCTGATCAAATGGGCGCCGTCCTACATGTCGCGCTTCTTTCATCTGAACCCCGCCCAATACGGACTGGCGCTGGGGCTCATCGAGAGCATCTTTGCGATCTCGGGCCTGCTCGTTTCGGGCTGGATCATCGACCGCTGGTATGCAAGCGGGCGCAAGGACGCGCATCTCACTTATTATCTCTGGGCGATCATATTGACCACGCCGATCGTGCTCCTCGGCCTGACCTCGAACAGCCTGGTGATCTTCTATGTCGGGATGGCCTTCGGCAAGACCTTCACCGTGAACTTCCTCGGAGTAGCAGCGTCCCAGGTCCAGATGATCTCGCCGCCGCATATGCGCGGCCGGCTTTCCGGCCTGTTCTTCCTGATGGTGGTCGCCTTGCTCGGCTCGAGCCTCGGAGCGCTCGTCCCCGCCCTGATCGCCGACAACGTCTTCCACGACAATATCCACCTCGGCAAATCGATGGCGTTGACCCTCGCGATCTTCGCGCCCCTGGCGGTGATCGCGATCCTGTGGGGCCGCAAATATGTGCGTGCAGCGGTCGACGAAGCCGAAGCGATGATTATCACCGACCGCGAGCGAGCAGCGCAGGCGCCTTGACCCTGGCCTTCAACTGGGGGGCTTAAACTCGCGAAGCTCGGTCTTGAGTACCTTGCCGTAGCTGTTCTTCGGCAGGGCTTCGACGAAGTGATAGGTTTTCGGCCGTTTGAAGCGGGCGATATTCTCGACGCAGAGCTGGTCAAGCGTCTCGATCGAGATGCCGGGCTCCGCGACCACGAAGGCGACCACTTCCTCGCCCCAGTCCGGATGCAGCCGGCCGATGACCGAGACTTCGCGGACCTGGGGATGGCGGAGCAGCACCTCCTCGACCTCGCGCGGATAAATGTTAGATCCGCCGCTGATGATCACATCCTTCGAACGGTCGCGCAGGGTCAGGAAGCCATGCGGGTCGAGCTCGCCCATGTCGCCGGTCGCAAGCCAGCCGTCGCGGAGCGCCCGCGCGGTCGCCGCCGGGTCGTTCCAATAGCCCTCCATCACGGTCGCTCCGCGGACGAAGATCTCGCCGATCCCGCCAGGCGGCAACGACCGTCCCTCCTCGTCGCCGACGACGACCTCGACCATCGACTGGGCGTAGCCGACACTCGACAGGCGCGCTTCGCTGGCAGGGTCCTTCCAACTGACGTGGAGATGCCTGGGCAGGACCGTGATCGTCATCGGGGTTTCGCCCTGGCCATAGATCTGGACGAATTTCGGCCCGAAAGCGTCGAGCGCGGCGCGAATGTCGGCGAGGTACATCGGGCCGCCGCCATAGATGATCGTCTTTAAATTCGACGTGTCGGCAGAGCCCGCGGCGGGCGCTCGCACCAGCCGGCCGACCATGGTCGGCGCTGCGAAGAAGGAGACGCTTCGCGAGGTCTTTAGCAAGGCGAAGATCTCGTCCGGATCGAAGCCGCCGCTCTCGGGGATAAGCTGGCGGCCGAAGCCGGCGACCGATGGCAGCAGATAGAGGCCGGAGCCGTGAGACATTGGCGCGGCGTGGAGCAGGGCCTCGCCAGGCTCGACCTTGTCGACATCGGTCGCATAGGCGCCGCACATCGCGAACAGATTGGAATGCGAAAGCACCGCCCCTTTCGGCCGCCCGGTCGTCCCGCTCGTGTAGAACAGCCAGGCGGGATCGCGCGCCGCGGTCGCCGCCACCCCCATCACCTCGCCACCGCGCAGGCCGCGCCACTCGCCGCCCTCAGCGACGATGATTCGCGGTGCGGGGCTAAGCCCGCCGATCGCCTGCCACGCGTCATTCTCATGGTCCGGGGATGCGATCAGCAGCCGCGCGCCGCTGTCGGCTAGCACGAACGCGACCTCGCGCGGGTGCAGCTTGGCGTTGATCGGCACCGCGACCAGCCCCGCCCACCAGCAGGCGAACAGGGTCTCTACATAGAAAGGGGCGTTGGACATCAGCAACGCGACCCTGTCGCCCGGCACCAGGCCGAGGCGGACCGTCATCGCGCCTGCGAGCTTCGCCGCGTTGGCCGCGAGCTCGGCATAGGTGGCGACCGGCGCTTCGCCCAGCGAGACTGCGATATCGGCCCCTGCGACGCGCCCGGCGCGGGCGAGGAGATTGGCGAGGTTCATGGTGCTCCCGGGCTGGTGAGAGATTCAGTGGGGACCGAACGACCGTGGGCGTAAGAGGCGCCGCAGCCAAGTCCCGTCTGCCGGTGACAACGGTCCCCCATCAGGGACTTACCGAATCCGCGGCTGCTGCCGATGCTGCGCCGATGGCTCTCGATCCCGATCTGCGTGCGCGCCTGCGCCTTCCCGCGGCTTGCGCGCCGATGACTCGGGTTTCCGGCCCGGAGCTGGTTGCAGCCGCATGCGGCGCG
>JAQGLD010000012.1 GCA_028293055.1 Alphaproteobacteria bacterium | reverse complement strand
TCAAGCCGCGTTGTCGACCTCGAAGTGCCGGGCGGCCTCGGAGAGGCGCTCGACGAACTCCGTCACATGCGCTTCCTCGATGATCAAAGGCGGAAGCACCCGCATGACATTGTCGGCGGCGGCGACGGTGAGCAGGCCGTGCTCGCGCAAGTGGGTCACGAAGGCGCGGCTGTCGGCCTTCATCTTCACTCCGAGCATCAGGCCGAGGCCGCGGACGCCCTCGAACAGATGATCGTGATTGGGAATCATCTGCTCGAGCGCGCCGCGCAGGCGGTCGCCGATCGTCCGGACATGGTCGAGAAAGCCCTCCACTAGAATCTCGTCGAACACGGCTTGGCCAGCCGCCATGGCGAGCGGATTGCCGCCATAGGTCGAGCCGTGGGTGCCGATGACCATTCCCGCCGCCGCCTTCTCCGTCGCAAGGCAGGCGCCGAGCGGGAAACCGCCGCCAATCCCCTTGGCGACCGAGATGATGTCCGGCTCGATGCCGTAATGCTCGTAGCCGAACAGCTGGCCGGTCCGAGCGATCCCGCACTGCACCTCGTCCAGGACGAGCATCAGATCCTGCTCGTCGCACAGCCTGCGCAGCCCCTCCAGGAAGGCCTGGCTGCCCTTGCGAATCCCGCCCTCGCCCTGGATCGGCTCGACCAGGAAGCCTGCGGTATGCTCGTCGACCGCGGCAATTGCCGCTTCGAGATTGTCGAACTCGACCACCTTGAAGCCGGGCAGGAGCGGAGCGAAACCCTCGATCATCTTGGGCTGGTCGGTGGCACTGATCGCGGCCATCGTCCGGCCGTGGAAAGCATTGGTGAACGTGATCAGGTCGTGCCGCTCTGGCCGCCCGTGATGATAATGATAGCGGCGCGCGGTCTTGATCGCGCATTCGACCGCCTCGACTCCGGAATTGGTGAAGAAAACCGTGTCGGCGAAACTGTTGTCGATCAGGCGCTGGGCGAAGGCCTCGCCCTGCGGCGAGCCGTAGAGGTTCGACACATGCATCAGGGTCGCGACCTGGTCCTGCACTTTCCTGGTATATTCGGGATGCCCGTGGCCGAGGATGTTGACCGCGATGCCGCTGGCGAAATCCAGATATTTCTCGCCCCCCTCGCCGTAAAGATAGACGCCCTCGCCTCGTACCGGCCGCACCGGTGAGCGCGGATAGACGGGCATGAGCGGCGTAATGGCCATTTGCGGGCTCCTAGTGCGAGAAAGCGGCCGCCGAGGCCGCGGGCCCGCTCTAGTAAGTGGAGCGGCGCCCCGTCAACACGGCGGCACCCCCTGCCGCTCGCTCAGCTCTTCAGCTTCCAGCCGGTGCGGAGCAGCGCGTAGCAGAGCGATCCGAGCGCCACGTCGATTGCCAGCAGCAGTGCCGCGCCAAGTCCGATCGGCGAATCCGCGACCCCGAGGAAGCCGTAGCGAAAGCCCGAAATCACATAGAAGAAGGGATTGAAATGGCTGACGATCTGGAAGCTCGGCGCGAGATGCTTGATTGAATAGAAGGTCCCGGAAAGCAGAGACAGCGGCGCGACGACGAAATTGGTCACCGCGGCGGCGTGGTCGAACTTTTCCGCCCAGATCGAGGTGAGCAGGCCGAGGAAGGCGAGCATGACGCTGCCGGTGAGACCGAACCAGACCACGGCCCAGAAATGGCGGGGTATCACATGCACCCCCGGCCAGATCAGCATCGCCAGCCAGACCGCGCAACCGACCAGCACCGCCCGGGTCACGGAGGCGCCCGCTAGCGCCGCGATCAGCTCGCTGGTCGAAAGCGGCGGCATCAGATAGTCGATGATATTGCCCTGGATCTTGCCGACCAGCAGCGAGAAGCTCGCATTGGCGAAGGCGTTCTGGAGCATCCCCATGACGATCAGCCCCGGTGCGATGAAGTCGGCGAAGTGGATGCTCTGCCCGCCAATGTCGACGGTGCGCCCGCTTCCGCCCAGCGCGACGGTGAATATGACCAGAAACAGGAGGGTGGTGATCGCCGGGGCCCAGACGGTTTGAAGCTGGACCTTGAAGAAACGCCTCACCTCCTTCACATAGAGGGTTCTGAGGCCGCCCCAATTTACGTTCCGGATCACCGGTACGCCCGGATCGGCTCTCACCCAATTTGAAGGCTGCTCGTTCATCGCGCCGTCGCCTAGACCATTTTCCTCCTGCGTGGAAACACGCCGCGAAAATTTGGTCGGGCCTGGTTTGAAGCTTGTTCCGCACGGAAGGCGCTTCACCCGCGATGGCAGGGCGGCAGACCGAGAAGGAAATGGAATGTCCTGGACCGACGAACGCATCGAGCGCCTCAGGGAATTGTGGACGCGCGGAATGACCGCGAGCCACATCGCCGACGAGCTCGGCGGCGTGTCGCGCAATGCGGTGATCGGCAAGGCCCACCGGCTCGGGCTGCAGTCGCGGCCTTCGCCGGTAAAGGCCAACGAGCTTGGCGGCGACGAGCCGAATGCGGCGGCCGAGCCTGCGCCCGCAGCCCAGGCGCCGCGCGCCGCCCCGATCCCGCAGCCCACGGCCCCGGTCTCGGCGCCCTCGGCCGCTGCTGCCCCGGCAGCCCCTGCGGCCGATGCCGAGCCGGCTGCGCCGGCCGCCCCGGTCGCGCCGCAGCCGTTGATTCGCTCGATCGGACCGGGCGGATTCCTTCGCCAAGCG
>JAQGLD010000029.1 GCA_028293055.1 Alphaproteobacteria bacterium | reverse complement strand
GGACAGGGCGGCCGGATGGTCGCGCTCGAGCTGGTCACCGGCCAGCGGGTCTGGGAGATCAACACCGCCGGGATCGCCACTCCGGCCGTGGCCGGCGAGTGGATCTTCGTGGTTACCGATCAGGCGCAATTGCTGTGCATCGCGCGGACCACCGGCAAGGTGCGCTGGCTCACCCAGCTGCGCCACTACGAGAAGGAAAAGAAGAAGGAGAATCCGGTCGACTGGGTCGGTCCGATCGTCGCCGGGGACCGTCTGATCCTAGCCAACTCGCTCGGCGAGATCGTCAACGTCTCCCCCGCCGACGGCAGCGTCCAGTCGACCGTCGAGACCAAGATGCCGGTCTCGCTGCCGCCGATCGTCGCCAACAATGCGATGTATATCCTCCACGACAACGGCCAGATGACCGCCTGGCGCTGACGCCCTGAATTCCTCCCCCGGATTTCTGGGGGAGGGGGACCAGCCGCAGGCTGGTGGAGGGGCAGCGCGAAGCGCTCTGCTTTGGCACCAGGCAGGTGCGCTCCGCACACGCGCCCCTGCCTTCCCCCGCCCCTGAGTCAGCTCGGGGGAGGAATGGTTGACCCCCGCTCCCCCAGGGGGCAGGGCGGCATGCCATGCCCAAGCTCCCCACCGTCGCGATCGTCGGCCGACCCAATGTCGGCAAGTCGACCCTGTTCAACCGGCTCGTCGGCCGGAAGCTGGCGCTCGTCGACGATCGGCCCGGGGTGACGCGCGACCGTCGCGAGGGCGAGGCGACCCTGCTCGGAATGGATTTCCGGGTGATCGACACCGCCGGCTACGAGGACGAGGATCCGGACACGCTGCCCGGGCGGATGCGCGCCCAGACCAGCGCCGCGGTGCGCGACGCCGATGTCGCCTTGTTCCTGATCGACGCCCGCGCCGGGGTCACTCCGCTCGACGAGGAGATCGCCCGCTGGCTGCGCAGTGAGACCACTCCGGTGGTGCTCGCCGCCAACAAGGCCGAGGGCCGCGCCGGCGAATCGGGCTTGCTCGAGGCCTGGTCGCTCGGCCTCGGCGAGCCGATCGCGATGAGCGCCGAGCATGGCGAGGGGGTCGCCGACCTGTTCGAGCAGCTCCAGCCCTTGATCGAGCATGAAGGGCCGGACGAGGAGGAGGATGAAGGCGACCACAAGCTCAAGCTCGCCATCGTCGGCCGTCCCAATGCCGGCAAGTCGACCCTGATCAACCGGATCCTCCAGGAGGAACGGCTGATCACCGGGCCGGAGGCCGGAATCACCCGCGACAGCATCGCGATCGACTGGGAATGGAAAGCGCCCGACGGCGAGATGCGGCCGGTGCGGCTGATCGACACCGCCGGTATGCGCAAGAAGGCGCGGGTCGACGACAAGCTCGAGAAGCTCGCGGTCGCCGATGCGCGGCGTGCGGTCGACTTTGCCGAGGTCGTCGTGCTGCTCCTCGACGGCACCCGCGGGCTCGAATCGCAGGATCTCCGAATCGCCGACCATGTCCTCCAGGAAGGCCGGGCGTTGATCATCGCGATCAGCAAATGGGACGTCGCCGAGCAGGCTTCGTCCCTGTTCAACGGAATCAAGGCCGCGCTGGAGGAAGGGCTCAGCCAGGCGCGGGGGATACCGGTGCTCACCGTTTCGGGCAGGACCGGCAAGGGCATCGACGCCATGCTCGGCGCCGCGTTCGAGATTCGCGACACCTGGTCGAAGCGCGTATCGACCGGCCAGCTCAACCGCTGGTTCGAAGCCGCGATCGAGCGCAATCCGCCGCCGGCACCCGGCGGCAAGCGAATCAAGCTGCGCTACATCACCCAGGTCAATACGCGCCCGCCCACCTTCGTGCTGTTCGGCACTCGGGTCGACCAGCTTCCCGACACCTATCTTCGCTATCTGACCAACGGGATGCGCAGCGAGCTCGGCTTCGGCGCGGTGCCGGTACGGCTGACCGCGCGGCCGTCGCGAAACCCGTTCGACAAAAAGGAATAAGCGAGCCGGATCGTCAACCGCCTGTTTACTCCGCGGGGCCTAGGAACGGGTACGTGGACGATATCATCAGCGAATCCGGCGAACCGCTCGTCGACTGGGAGACCTATTCGCGCACCCGCGCCGAGCTGGGCGCGGGCTTCGCCCGTATCCTCAGCTACTTTCGCGAGGACGGGGACAAGTCGGTAGCCAGGATCGAGGACGCGATGCAGCGCAAGGACGCCGCCTCGCTCGTCCTGCCCGCCCATACAGTGAAATCGGAAGCGCGCCAGTTCGGCGCCGAGCAGCTCGGCTCGCTCGCCGAGGAAATCGAGTTCGCGGCGCGCCGCGCGCTCGAGATGCAATATGTGCCCGACGACATCATCCCCCAGGTCGCCAAATTGCGCCCGCTCTATCTCGCGACGATCGAGATGCTCGAGCGCGAGGCCAATCCGCTTCGCCAGCGCTCAGGCTTCGGCCGCGCCGGCGGCTGATCCCTCCCGCCGCAGCATCGGCTGCAGCGACCAGCGCGCGAGCGACCGCCAGGCATATTCGAACGGCCCGTAGCGATAGCGATCGAGCCACGGCTTCGACCAGAGCAGCATGACCAGCCAGAAGGCCGGCGCGAACAGCCATGCCGTGGCCCGATCGAGATGTCCGTACAGGCCCAGCCCCTGGAAGATGAACACCGCGACGAGGCTGGTGCCGAGATAATTGGTGAAGGCGGCGCGGCCGACCGCTGCGATTCGGCGCGCGATCGGGCCGTGGCGGCGCGCGAGCAGGACGATCGCCGCGGCATAGCCGAACATCATCATCAGCCGGAACGGGGCGGAGAGGACGAGGAAGTTCCAGGCGATGGTCGAGGCTGCGAAGCCCGAGCTCCAGATCCGCCAGCCAAGGATCGCATAGGCCACGGTGCCTGCCCCAAGACCGACTGCGGCGATCCACCGGTAGCGCGCCCGGCTCCAGCTTCCGGTGAGGAATCCCGATTTCAGCCCGGCCATTCCGAGCAGGATCGATCCCAGCGTCTCGGGACCGGAGACCCAGAGCTGGGACAATGGTCCGTCGGCCCCCTCGGTCAGCCGGTCGTGGAGGATCGCGGGATAGGGGCCGCGATAGAGTGCGAGGTTCCTCGCCAGCGCGTCGGGCTGGAGCGGCATCAGGAAATCGGCGATGCCGCGCATCTGGCTCGCGATCGCGCCGTTCGGGCCGTGGAGGGCAAGATCGGCCTGCGCCGCCGAGATTGCGGCCGCAAGCCCGGCCATCATCAGGACGTCGAACAGGATGAAGGCGAGCCCCAGCGCCACCAGCAGCCGAACCGGAGCGTCGCGCAGCAGGAACGCGACCAACCCGACGATCGCATAGAGGGTGAGGATGTCGCCCGACCAGATCAGATAATAATGGATGGCGCCGAACAGCAGCAGCCATCCCATCCGCCGGTAATGGGTCGCCGCCGCCGATCGCCCAGCGGCTTCCGCCCGCTCGACGACGAGCAGGGTGCTCGCTCCGAACAGCAAAGTGAACAGGCCGCGCATCTTGCCGTCGATCAGCACGAAGTTGAACGCCCAGACCAGCAAGGCGGCGCCGTGGGTGCCGCCATAGGCCGCTGGATTGAAATAGGCCTGGAGCGGCATCGCGAAGGCGATGACGTTGACCGAGAAGATCCCCATCACCGCGATTCCGC